>JALRGF010000543.1 GCA_023253495.1 Verrucomicrobiales bacterium | reverse complement strand
TGATGAAGTATCGATGGGTGCCGCCCGGGATGGTCGCGCCGACGCGGCCGGAAGGATGGAGGTTCCGGAAGGGGCTTTGGGCGTCGGTGGTGACGGCGATGGTTCCTTCGTAAACCCAGGGCGGGACGAGTACGCCGTTGCTGCCGCCGGCGGCGGGCGCCTGCATTTCGAAGTCGCCGTCGATGTCATCGAGCGACCGCAGGGTGGCTGCGGGCCGGGCGAGACCGGCGCGTTCGAGGGTGTGGGCGAGGGTGGCGGTGTGTTCCTCGAACTGCCGCCACGCCGGGCGTGATTCTTCGGGCGGGCAGAGCGGGGTCAGGGCGCGGTGTTTCTGTTTTTGTTCCGAGCCGGGAAAGGCGTAGCGCGAGCTTTCGAAGATGCCGTAGAGCGCGTAATACTCGGCCGCCGTCACCGGGTCGAAGGTGTGGTCGTGGCAACGGGCGCACCCGAGGCTGAGTCCGAGAACGCTCTGGCCGAGCGTGTCGATGGTGTCCTGAATGGTCAGGTGGTGGTAGTTTTCCGAATCGAATCCGAAGCGCCGGGAGAGGGCGAGGTATCCGGTGGCGGTGACGCGTTCGGCATAACGTTCGCGCGGCCCCTGCCGGGCGAGGATGTCACCGGCAATCTGCTCGCGCAGGAAATCGTCGTACGGCTTGTCGGCATTGAAGGCGTCGATGACATAATTCCGGTACCGCCACGCCACCGGCACCGGGTAATCAGCGGTTTCGCCCGCGGTGTCGGCGTAGCGGACGACGTCCAGCCAGTGCCGGCCCCAATGCTCGCCGTACTGCGGCGAGGCAAGCAGGCGGTCGATCAGTCGCGGCCAGGCGTCCGGCGCGGCGTCGTCGGCAAAGGCGTCCGCTTCCTCCGCGCTGGGCGGCAGTCCGGTCAGGCCGAGGCGGGCGCGGCGCCCGAGGGTGCGCCGGTCGGCCGCCGGGGCAGGCCGCCGCGCGGCCGCCGCCTCTTTCCCGGCGAGAAACGCGTCGATGGCTGTCGGTGCGTGTTCCGGATCGACCGGCGGCGGCGGTGTGTCCCGCAGCGGCTGAAACGCCCACCACGTGTCACGGAGCGAGAGATCCGGTCGCGGCAGGGCGTGGGCCGGAGCGGCCATGACCAGCAGGGCCGCCATGAGCAGGGGACCGGATCGAAACATGAAGCATCCTAATGACGGGCCGGCTTCTGGCAATGGTGGGCGACGAGCACCGGGGGCTCGGGGAAATGACGAGCCGTCGGCCCGAGGAGGCACCGGGTGGGCGGGTCACTCGCGCCGCAGTTTGGCGAGCAGCCGCAGGATTTCGATGTAGAGCCAGACCAGGGTGACGAGCAGGCCGAGGGCGGCCTGCCATTCGAGGTACCGGGGAGCGCCGGCGGCCACGCCGGTTTCGATGAAATCGAAATCAAGCACCAGATTGAGTGCGGCGATGACCACAACGAACAGGCTGAAGCCGATGCCGATGATGCCGCCCTGATGGATGTAGGGGACCTGGATGCCGAAGAGGCCGAGAACGAAGGTGAGCAGGTAGACCAGAAAGATGCCGCCGGTGGCAGCAACAATGCCCAGCTTGAAGTTTTCCGTGGCCTTGATGAGTCCTGACTGGTAGGCAAAGAGCAGCGCAAACAGGATGCCGACGGTCAGCAGAGCTGCCTGCAGCACGATGCCCTCGTAGAGGGCGGCATAGCGGGCGGAGATCACCCCGACAAAAATGCCTTCCGCCACGCCATAAGCGGGAGCCGCGATGGGGGCCCATGTTGGACGGAAGGAGGAGGCCAGCACGAGCAGCAGGCCCGTGATCATGCTGCCGATGAGCAGCGGGCCGAAGGCGGCCGGATGGCTCTCGACCACGTTCCATGCCATGGCGGCGGTAACGACCAGCAGGCCGGTGAGGGTGAGTGTTTTGTTGACGGTTCCCCGGAGGGTCATCGTCGGACCGCCGGCCACCGCCGGGTATCTGGTGAAGACTCTTTCGTTCAGGGTGGGATTGGATGTGCGCATGAGGGAAAGGATATCAGGCGGCCGGCGGCGGGGGAAGCGGGAATTCGGGCACCTGGTTGTCTGGCCAGGGCGCGTGATGCCGCGGGTGTCCTGACGCGAGTCGGAACCGGCGGGGTCTGGCCTGGGGCAGGGACCGGGCCGGCCCGGGCGGGACCGCCCGGCCGGCGCCGGCAGGCGTCTTTCAGAGAACGTAGGGGGCGCGGTAGTCGCGGGTCAGTTCCGATGCGTCGATGTCGCTGCCGACCAGGCGGCGGGATTTTGGATCCCATTTGAAGGCGGTGGCGGTGCGGCCGGCGATGCCCATGAGGTGGCAGGCGATGGCGGTGCTGCCTCCGGCAATGTCATTGGCGACCGGCTGGCGCCGCTGGCGCATGCTGTCGAGAAAATCCGCGAGGTGGTTCGAGCTGCGGGGGAGTTTGATTTTGGCGTCGCCGAGCAGTTCCTTTTCGGCTTTGAGGTACTGGCTTTCCACGCTGACGCGGTCGGCGTCGCTTGATTTCCGGGCGATGGTCCGGTCCTTGAGGGTGAGTTCGAAGCGGCCGCGGTCGACGCGCACCACGCCGTCGGCGCCGAAGAATTCGACGCCGTATCCGTTGACCTGCCGGACGATGATGCCGTTTTCGTAAGTGACCTCGCATCCGCGCAGGTCATTGGTTTTTTTGCTGGCGAACGCCTCGCGGGCGCCGGGAGGCGGGGTGACGGAGACGGGGCCGCCGCCGTCCATGCCAAGGCCCCATTGGGCGATGTCGAGGTGATGGGCGCCGAAGTCGGTGACGCCGCCGCCGCCGTATTCGGCGTATTCTCGCCAGGCCGGGTAGTGGCCGTGCACGCCGCGCGGCGAGAGGGCCGGGTTGTAGGGGGCGAGGGGTGCGGGTCCGAGCCAGCGGTCCCAGTCGAGACCCGGCTCCATCATTTCCGCGGGCAGGTCGTTCGGGCGCGCCGGCCCGCTGAAGCTGACGTGGACATGGCTGATGGTGCCGAGCACGCCGTTGAGGACGAGTTCGCAGGCCACGCGGAACTCGGCCATCGACCGCTGCATGGAGCCGGTCTGGAGGATGCGGCCGGTGGCTTTGACCGTGTCCATGACGGCGATGGCCTCGTGGATGTTGTGGGTCAGGGGTTTTTCGCAGTAGACGTCCTTGCCGGCCTTGAGGGCGGCCACGGTGGCGAGGGCGTGCCAGTGGTCGGGAGTGGCGATGCAGACGGCGTCGATGTCGGGCCGGGCGGTCAGTTCCTCATAGGCATTGTAAGCGGCGCATCCATTCCAGCCGTCCGGGCGGTCCTGGGCATAGGCGTTCTCGACCGACTGCCTGGCGGCGTCGCGGCGGTTCCGGTCGACGTCACAGACGGCCACGACCTGGACTCCGGGCTGGCCGAGGAATCCGCCGAGCAGCCCGCGGCCCTGAGTCCCCATGCCGATGAACCCCATGGTGATGCGGTTGGAGGGAGCGGTTTCCGCGGCCCGGACCCGGGAGGGCAGGATAAGGGGGGCGGAAGTCAGAGCGGCGGTTTTGATGAATCGGCGGCGGTGCATGGGGTGGCGGATAGTGGCGGGTGTGGTTTCCGGGTTGGAAAAGCGTCGGGGTCCAGGCCGGGGGCCTCAGATGATTTCCGTGAGGAGGCGCGCCGGCTCGACACCGGTCAGGCGGTCGTCGAGCCCTTGATTTTTGAAGGTGAACCGCTGGTGGTCGATGCCGAGGAGGTGGAGCATGGTGGCGTGCAGGTCGCGGACGTGGACGGTGTTGCGGGCGATATTGTAGCCGAAGTCGTCGGTTTCGCCGACGGTCAGGCCCGGACGGATGCCGCCGCCGGCCATCCAGATCGAGTAGCAGCGCGGATGGTGGTCGCGCCCGTTGAGGTCGTCGCCCTGGGAATAGGCGGTGCGGCCGAATTCGCCGCCCCAGACGACCAGTGTGTCGTCCAGCATCCCGCGGCTTTTGAGGTCCTTGATCAGGGCGGCTGACGGCTGGTCGCTGGCGGCGGCCTGGCGGATCAGGCCGTCCTTCAGGCCGCCGTGCTGGTCCCAGCCGGTGTGGAAGATCTGGACGAAGCGGACGTCGCGTTCGGCGAGGCGCCGGGCCATCAGGCACTGGTAGGCGTAGCTGCCTGGTTTGCTGACCTCGGGACCGTACATTTCGAGGACATGTTTCGGTTCGGTGGAAAGGTCCATCAGCGCGGGCACCGACGTCTGCATGCGGTAAGCGAGCTCGAAGGAATCGATGCGGGCCTCGATTTCCGGATCCCCGGTGGTTTCATGGCGGAGGGAATTGAGCTGGTTGGCGGTGCTGATGATGCGGCCGCGGTTGGCGTGGTCGATGCCATCCGGGTTGGACAGGAAGAGGACCGGGTCGCCGGCCGACTGGAATTGCACGCCCTGATGGCGGCTGGGCAGAAATCCGCTGTGGTAATAGCGGCTGAGGATCGGCTGGTCGGCGCTGCCGCTGATCATGACGACGTAGGCGGGCAGGTTGCTGCTGGCATTGCCGAGGCCGTAGTGCATCCACGATCCGAAGGCCGGGCGGCCGGCGAGGGCGCGGCCGGTCTGCATGAAGGTGACGGCGGGGTCGTGGTTGATGGGTTCGGTCTGGAGCGACTTGATGAAACAGAGGTCGTCCACGATGCCGGCGGTGTGTGGCAGGAGTTCGCTGACCCAGGCGCGGCTGGCGCCGTGCTGGGCGAAGGAGAACGGCGAGGCACAGGCGCGGCGGCCGCCACCGCGGGTCATCAGCGAGACACGCTGGGTGCCGAGCACGCTCGGTGGCATGTCTCGCCCGTGCTGCTCCCGGAGGACGGGCTTGTGGTCAAAGAGGTCGAGGTGGCTCGGGCCGCCGGACTGAAACAGGTAGATGACGCGTTTGGCGCGCGGCGCGAAATGCGGGCCGCCGAGGGCGCCGGTGGCCGGGGGGGCGGTGCCGGTGGCGCCGGCCCGCGTCCCGAGCAGGTGGGAAAGGGCCATCAGGCCGAAGCCGGAGGCGGTGCGGGAGAGGAACTGGCGGCGGCTGGCGCGGTGGAGCGTGGTGGGACCGGGCATGGTCAGTTCCGGGTGATGGTTTCGTCGAGGTTCAGCAGGAGGTTGGCGAGGGCGGTCCAGGCGGCGAGTTCCACCGGGCCGAGGCCGTCCGGGCGGGGGGAGGATCCGGTGGTGCTGAGGGCGGCGGCGGCCCCGGGGTTGGC
>JALRGF010000541.1 GCA_023253495.1 Verrucomicrobiales bacterium | reverse complement strand
CAGCAGCAGCGGGTGGCGCTGGCGCGGGCGTTGGTGGGGCGGCCGGACGTGGTGCTGCGGGACGCGCCGCTGGGGGCGCTGGACTTGCGGCTGCGGGAGGAGCTGCAGGTCGAGCTGAAGCGGATCCAGCGGGAGACGCGGAGCACGTTTCTGTATGTCACGCATGATCAGGGGGAGGCGTTGAGCCTTTCCGACCGGGTCGGGGTGATGCATGCGGGGCGGCTGGAGCAGGTCGGGAGGCCGGAGGAGATTTACGAGCGGCCGGCGACGGAGTTTGTGGCGACGTTTATCGGGGAGATCAATCTGCTGGACACGCCGGCGGGGCGGGCCGGGTTGCGGCCGGAGCGGGTGCGGCTGACGGCAGCCGGGGCGGGGCGGGTGGACGGTGTGCTGGAGGAAGTGGCCTACCATGGGGCCTCGCGCCGGTGCCAGGTGCGGCTGGATGACGGGCGGCGGCTGGTGGTGCGGGTGGCGGGCGCGGCAGGTGAGGTCGGCAGCCGGGTGGGGGCGGCCTGGGACGAGGCGGACGTGGTGGTCCTGGGAGGCGGAGAGCGGGACGTTCCTAGCCGGGCAGGGTGATACGGGCGGCCTGGGGGTGGCCGCCGCGGATGAACCGGATCATGAACGTTTTGCCTTTGAGTTCGCTGATGATGGAGAAAAACTTCCCGACCGAATCGATGGCCACCCCATTGACCTCGTAGATGATGGATCCGCGGTAGAGCACGCCGTCGGCGGCCGAGCCCGGTTCCACGGCGGTGACGACCACGCCGCCGATGTTGCCTTGGAAGAGACGGCGCTGGCGTTCGGTCATGTTCTGCACCTCGATGCCGATCTGTTCGCGCAGGTCACGACGTTCGGCCTGCTGTTCCTCGCGCGAGAGGATGGCCTCGCGGTCGGCGACCACGGCGGTGACCGTCTGTTCGGTCTGGTCGCGGCGGATGACGATGTCGACCGGCTGGTCGATCGGCCGGCGGTTGATGCGGGTGAAGAGGTCGAAGCCTTTGGTGACCGGCTGGCCACCGAAATTGAGGATGATGTCGCCGGGTTTGAGGCCGGCCTGATCAGCGGGCGACCCCGGAGTGACCTCGGTGAGGACGAGAGATTCGGTGTCCTCCTCTCCGGACTGCCATTCGGCGCGCAGGCCGAGGTATCCGGTTTTTTCGACCCCCTGATTGCGGATGCGGTCGACCGAGCGCACGACGTCATTGGCGGCGATGGCGAGGCCGATGCCCTGCCAGACGCGGACGTCCTCCTGGCCGGCGAAGATGGAGACGTTGATGCCGACGATTTCGCCGCGGATGTTGACCAGCGGGCCGCCGGAATTGCCCGGATTGATGACGGCGTCGGTCTGGAATTTGGGGGGATCGGAGTCGCTGAGGCGGCGGTCGCGGTGGTTGATGATCCCCTGGGTGACCGACTCGCGCAGGCCGAACGGGTTGCCGATGGCGAAGACGGTTTCGCCGACCTTGACGCGGTCCGAGTCGGCGAACGGGAGCGCCTTGAATTCGCGCGGTTTCGGGGTGATGACGCGGAGCAGGGCGATGTCGGCGTTGCGGTCTTCGCCGATTTTTTCGGCGAGGCATTTGGTGCCGTCGTGGAGGACGACCTGGATTTCGTCGGCTTGTTCGATGACGTGGTGGTTGGTGACGACGTGGCCTTCCTTGCTGATGATGACGCCGGAGCCGAGCCCGGGCTCGTAGGTCGAGTAGGACCGGCGGCGACCGAAGAAGTCGATGCCGTAGCGTCTGGTGACGCGGGCGGTATTGATGCTGACGACGGCCGGGGCGACGGCCTCGATGAGGGTGGTGACCTCGTCGTTGAGGCGGCTGAGGCCGGGAACCTCGGAGGCGCCGACCGGGGCGGCTTCGGGTTTGGTGAGTTTTTCCGGGGCGCCGAGGGAGCGTCCGGCGAACAGGTCGTCGAGCCCGTAGCCGTTGCGGTCGCGGGAGAAGACGACGAAGAGGGTGGCGGCGACGAGGAAGAGGGTGATGGAAGTCAGGATCCGGGAGACCATGGAAGCGGCGGTGGATGGGCGTGGGTCATGAGGCATGGCGTCGCGGGCAGGGAAGTGTGTCTGGGGTGGTAATCAAGTGCGGGCCGGTGCGGGGTGTCAATTGCCGGCGGAGGCTTGTGATTCGGCGGCTTCGACGGCCTGGCGCAGCGGCTGGTGGGCGGGGTGGGTGAGGGCGGGGTCGCGGCGGATGACGGATTCGGCGAGGGAGCGGGCGTGCTGGATGAGCGGGGCATCGGTGGCGAGATGGCCGAGGCGCAGGGCGGGCAGTCCGCTTTGTTTTTCGCCGAGCAGTTCGCCCGGGCCGCGGTGTTCGAGGTCGGCTTCGGCGATGGCGAAGCCGTCGCGGGTGCGTTCGAGGACCTGGAGGCGGGCGAAGCCGTCGTCGGCGGCATCCGAGCAGATGAGCACGCAGTAGCTGTGGTGGGGGCCACGGCCGACGCGGCCGCGGAGCTGGTGCAGCTGAGCCAGTCCGAAGCGTTCGGCGTTGAAGATGATGATGAGGCTGGCGTTGGGGACGTCGACACCGACCTCGACGACGGTGGTGCTGACGAGCACGCGGGTGTGGCCGTGGCGGAAGCTGTCCATGACGGAATTTTTGAGGTCCGGTTTGAGCCGTCCATGGAGCAGGCCGACCTCGATGTCCGGGAGCCGTTGCTGCCATGCCTGGTGTTCGGTGGTGGCGGCTTTGACGGCGCGGGTGTCGCTTTCCTCGACGACCGGGTAGACGATGTACGCCTGGCGGCCGAGGTCAAGCTGGCGGCGGAGGAAGGCGGTGACCTGGGTGAGGTCGACGCGCTGGCGGACGGCGGTGGTGATGCGACCGCGGCCGGCGGGTGCCTGGTCGAGCACGGAGATGTCGAGGTCGCCGTAGACGGTGAGGGCGAGGGTGCGGGGGATGGGGGTGGCGGTCATGACGAGCACGTCGGGGGCGGCGCCGTGGGC
>JALRGF010000255.1 GCA_023253495.1 Verrucomicrobiales bacterium | reverse complement strand
AGCCGGGCCGCAAGTGGGATCTGGGGGAGACCTCGGTGACCCCGGGGGCGCTCGAGTGGTCCCGGGCCCGCCGCTGGTAATTCCAGCCTGCCATTTCCCCGATGCCTGCCGTCGAAGCCATTCACCTTGTCAAGGAATACCCTGAGGCCTCCGGCCGCCCGCCCCGGCGCGTGCTGGATGACGTGTCGTTCACCGTGGAGTCGGGCGAATCACTGGCCATTGTCGGTCCTTCCGGATGCGGCAAAAGCACACTCCTCAACCTGATCGGACTGCTTGATGAACCGACCTCCGGAGAGGTCAAACTGGCCGGTCGTACCGTGAGCGGACTGGACGAGCCGGCCCGGGCTTCGCTGCGCGCCGAACTCCTCGGTTTTGTTTTCCAGCTGCATCACCTCCTGCCGCAGTGCAGCGTGCTCGAGAACGTACTGGTCCCCACTCTGGCGTTGCCCAACGGCCATGCGGCCCGCTCCGGAGCGCGGGAACGGGCCGAAGCCCTGCTCGAGCGGGTCGGCCTGGCTGCCCAGCGCAATGTGTTTCCAGGGGTGCTTTCGGGTGGCGAACGCCAGCGGGTGGCGGTCGTCCGCGCCCTGATCAACCAACCCCGGCTGATCCTGGCCGACGAGCCGACCGGCGCCCTCGATCGCGAAAACGCCGCGCGGGTGGTCGACCTTCTGCAGTCGCTGGCCCGGGAACACAAGGCCGGTCTGATCATGGTAACCCACGACCAAACGCTGGCGGCCGACTTGCAGCGGACATTGGCGCTGCACTGAGGGAAGCGTCCCCTCCCATTTACCCGCAAGGCGCGGCAATGGACCAGCAGGGCGGCCAATAGGGTCAGACACCCGAGGCCGGCGCGTGGCCGGGCAGCCGCGCGGTCAGGCGGCGCGGCGACGGCGGAACAACAGGGCTCCGGCCGACAGGCAGAGGGCGGCGAGGCTCGGTTCGGGAATCGGACGCAGTTGCACCGTTCCTCCGACGAGCGATCCGGCGATGACGTCGGAAGCGTCGTCGACGACGCCTTCGCGCAGGGGCATGTACAGGCTGGCGGCGCCCGGGAAGGCCGGATCATCGACCGGGCCCACCCACGGGGCGTGGCCGCCGTTGGAGTCGTCATTGGTGAGGAGGGCCCATTGGGTGGCGGTCGAGGGCGTGGCAGAATTGAACACCCAATAGAAAAGCTGTGCGCCCGGTGGCAGGTACGATTGGTCGATGGACTCGATTCTCACGGAGAAGCGTCCCGGGGGGGTGGTGATGGCCAGTGCGCCCTCGGTCACCTTGCCGCCGGTGCGGATCGCTCCTTCTCCGAGCGGGATAAAGAGGTCATCGATGGCGTCGAAGTCGTAGCCCGAGAGGATGGCGATGTTGGCCGCCGGATCGTTGAAAAATCCGACACGGACAACCGATCCTTCGGGCAGCGCATTGCCATCGGCATCGGCGAGCACCAGTCCTTGATCCCCCAGATTGTCGCCGAAAAGGATGATGGCGGCTTGGCTGGCGCCGGAGAACGTCAGTGCGACAAGGGCGGAGGCGAGAGCAATGTGTTTCATGGTAGGCTCGAAGAGGGAAAATGAAGAATGGAGGAAAAGGCGCTGGTGGTGAAGGAAACTCCGTCGGTGGGAAGAGTGAGCAGCCTGCATGCCGCCTGGTCAACGACGACCATAAGCCTGTTTGGCCGGATGGGCAAGTCCCGAAGTGGCGAAACGGAAACCCTTTTGAGGATCAGATGATTTTGGGATGTTCCGGGCGGCAGGAAAGAGCGCCGGTCCTCCGGTATCTCCGGTTCCGAGGGGGAACGGAAGCAGGGTCCGGAGGAGAGACTCCGCTGCGGATTACCGGACGGCGGTCGTGGCCGGCAGTTCCAGGCGGGCGGCGGCCATCAGGGCGCGCTGGCCGCGGGTGGCCAGGGTCTGGTGGAGGGTGGCGATGGTACGCACGACCGGCCCGGAAAAAAGACGCTGGCCATC
>JALRGF010000328.1 GCA_023253495.1 Verrucomicrobiales bacterium | reverse complement strand
GTTTCGTCCGGGATCGTCACAATATCCGGATCCCACCTCCCGCAAGCTTTTTTTGCACTTTTTTGCTTTTTGATGCGAAGGGCTACTTCGGACTGAGATGCAACACCCCGGCGCCGACCTGGTGAGGGGTTGCCGACGGGTCGGCGGCTTGGGTGCTGGCGGACAGAGCGGTGGCAGGGTCGCGGCCCTCGGCCAGCAGTTTGGCGGCGGCACCGGAGACGAGGGCGGCCGCTTGGGAGGTGCCGGACCCGTAGACGAAAGCGGCCTGCCCGTCGGCGGAGTACGCTGACGGCACGCTCACGGCGGGGGCGGCGAGGGTGGGGGTTCCCGAATTCGAGAAGTAGGCGAGGCGCCCGGTCCGGTCGACGCCGCTGACGGAAACCACGCCAGGGTAAGCGGCCGGGAACGCCTTGACGCCGGCCTGTTCATTGCCGACGGCGGCGACGATGGTCACCTCGCGGTCCTGGGCGTAGCGGATGGCCTGGCGTACCAGCGAGGAGTCGCCATAACCGGCGCCGGAAATGTTGATAATCTGGGCTCCTCGGTCCACCGCCTCCCGGATGCCCTGAGCGAGGACAAAACTATCACCCTCCCCGGCGCCGTCGAAGATACGCACGTCCAGCAGACGGGCAGCGGGTGCGACGCCCTCCGCTCCCTTCGCAGTGCCACCGATGAGCGACCCCATGGCGTCGCCGTGTCCATGAAACGGCAGGCCGTCCTTGATGAGGTCGACGTGTCCGACGATCTGGCCGCGGGCGAAGGTCGGGTGGTTGGTCAGGCCGGCATCGAGCACGGCCACGGTCACCCCGCGGCCCCAGGCGGACCGGTCGCGGTCGGCGCCAAGAGATGAAAACAGGCTGGTTCCGAAGGGAACGGACCCGGCGTTGGTACGCTCCTCGATCTCCGGCACCCCGGGAATTTTGAAGAGGTAGTTGGCTCCCAGGTCCTCGATGTCCGCGAGGTTGCCGGTCAGCTCGCCGCGCAGGGCGTCGACCGACTCGTAGCCGACACGGACGGCGAAAAAACCGTCGATCCGCGCGAGCACGGTGAGCCCGGCGGCGGCGGCGCGCTTGAGGAACGCTTCGTACGCCTCGCGTGACTTGAAGCGGAGGATCGCTTCATTTTCGATGGCGCCAACGGCCTGGACACGCTGCTGGAGCAGTTCATTGAGTCTGGCGTTGAGTTCCTGTTCACTCGGAGCCGTGCGGGCGGTGCCGGGCCCCGGTCGGGCGTCCTCGGTAGTGCTGACCCCGCGCAGGTGGGGCAGCAGGATGCGGGGCGACGACTCGGCGCGCGCGCGCTGAGTTCTGCCATCGACCGAAGCCGAACCAGGCGAGGCTGCCGAGAAGCAGCAGGGCGACGACCAGCGGAACAGCCAGCCAGGCGAAAAGGGGACGGTCATCCTTCATGGACTGAGGCGACGGAGCGGAACCGCACCGGAAGTGAGGCAATGCGGAAAGTCTACGCGTTCAAAGAGGAAGTCGAGCCTGCTTGATGCGGAAAAATCGACATTTGTCCTTTCCCCTGTTGACAAACGTCCACGCTGCCTCAGTCTGCGCGTCCCATTTCCGGATGCCGGGCTGTTGTTCCATCCCGGTGGGTGCCCGATTGAGGGCTTCCCCCGCGAGCCCCCGACCGGATCGCCGAATTGCAATCATCCCGAGGCCAGCACCATGCCCACCGTCGAAGTCATTCTCAAAGAACAAATCAAAGGCCTCGGAGCCGAGGCCGACATCGTCAAGGTGCGCGCCGGCTACGCGCGCAATTTCCTGGTTCCGCAGGGCAAGGCGCTGGAGGCTACCCGGGCGAACAAAACCCGCCTGAAGATGCTGCAGGCTCGGCGCTCCGAGCGTGAAGCCAGGGAACTCGCCGAAGCGGAATCCCTCGCCGCCAAGATCAAAAAAATCACGTTGCGCCTCACCCTGAAGACGGGCGCGGACGGCCGGGCCTTCGGTTCAGTGACCGCTCACGACCTCGCGGAGGCCCTTGTCGAGCAGGGGCCGAAGGGTCTGCAACTGGAACGCCACGCCATCCAGCTGGAGAAGGCTATCAAACAGACCGGCAAGTTCGAGGTTCCGGTGCGCCTGCATCCCGATGTCATTCCTCACATCCGGGTGGTGGTCTCGCCGGAGTCCGGTGAGGCCGCGGGCGAGGAGTTGGCGGAAGGCGCCTGATTCCGACCTCCGGCTCCGTAATTGTTTCCAACCCCGGCGCGGGTCCCTGAGGGGCCCGCGCCGTTTTTTTTCCGGCGCCCGGTCGGGAGGCGCTGGCAGCAGCAACGCCCTGCCCCGGCAGACCGCCTTCGTAAAAAAACTGGGCAAATCCGCGGTAAACGGCTAGTACTCGACATTGGCGCGGAAAATATTGCCCCGGCGCGTTTGTGCATCCCGCGTTCCTTTGACCAAAATTCCTCCGCTTTTTGACACCGTCATGAAAACCGCTCTTCTCGCACTCGGCTCCGGCTTGATGTCTCTTTCGCCCGCCATGGGGGCGGCCTCTTTTGTCAACGGTTCCTTCAATGACAACGCCGCCGCCTATCTGGTGTGGCCCGGCTACTCGGGCTCGGTGGGCGGACAGGGCACCGCCAGCAACCCGGCAGCTCCCACCGGCTGGACGGTGAGTGCCACCGGTTCTGGCATCAACAGCGATGCCATCATCGCCACCGATTCCATCGCCGGCACGGCCGGTATTGGCGGAGCCAACAACCCGTTTATCGACAACGGAGCCGAGAGCGGCGCGGTACTGCTCCTGCAGGGGGTGGCTTTTGCCTCGCAGAACGTCACCGGGTTCACCGTCAGTCAGGATTATATCCTCACCTTCGACGTCAACTCCCGGAACTGCTGCGGCGACGTGCCCCAGGGGCAGCTGAGCATCGGTGGCGTCGTGGCCATCCCGTTCACCTCGATTGCCCCGGTCGGTGGCTCCAACCCCTACAACTCGATCAGCGTGCCGTTCACGGCGTCGGCAGCGGCTCTGGAATTCCGCATCGACAGCCGGTCGGCCTCCGGCGGAGACGCCACCCTGCTGCTGGACAACTTCGCCATCGCCATGGTACCGGAACCCTCCACCCTCGCGATTCTCGGGCTCAGCCTGAGCTTGTTCGGCCGCCGGCGCCGGGAGTAGTTCTTTCCACTTCGCGGTGCTGGCGTTTCTTTGACCCGGGTCCACGGCGGCTCCGCCCGTCGGATTATGCCAGAGCTCGCCGAAGTTGAATTTTTCCGCCGCCAATGGGATCCGGGTCTCGGCGGCAGGGTCGTGGGCTTGGAGCTGCACTCCACGGCGCGCCTCTTCCGCGGGTGCGACGTGCCGGAGCTGCGCCGCGCCCTGACGGGCTCGGTCTTCAGGGAATCCCGGCTCCATGGAAAAAACCTGCTGTTTGGCTTCTCCGGCGACGCCTGGCTCGGCGTTCACCTTGGCATGACCGGAGAGCTTCGGGTCGATCCGGGACCGGGACCGGGCGGGCGCCATGATCATCTGGTTCTCCGTCAGGCGGGCCGTTCACTCGTTTTTGCTGATTCGCGGATGTTCGGACGGGTGCGTTTCGATCACTCGATGGGGGAGCCGCCGCTCTGGTGGCGCGAACTTCCTCCCGCCGTGCTTGATCCACGCTTCTCCTCACGACGGTTGGACGGGCACCTGCGCCGCCGCGACCGCGCTCCGATCAAGGCCCTTCTGCTTGATCAGGCGATTTTTCCCGGAATCGGCAACTGGATGGCCGATGAAATCCTCTGGCGCCTCCGATGGCACCCGCTGATTCCGGCGGGTTTGCTGGGGCCGGATGCGGCCCACGTCCTGCGCCACCACGTCCGCTGGGTCTCCCGCCGCGCCCTGACCACCATCGGTCGGGACTGGAGCGATCCGCCGGCCACCTGGCTCTACCGCCACCGCTGGGCGGCAGGCACGCGCTGCCCGCGGCCTCACTGTCAAACCCTTCTGGTGCGCGCCACGGCTGCCGGGCGCACGACCTGCTGGTGCCCCGGCTGTCAACCGGCTCCGCCAGAGCACCATGGCCGCTCGGGCGGCCGGACCGTCGCTGGCGGACATCGCCGCCAATCACCGCAGCGCCCGCGATGAATGGGTGCGCGCAGCGCCCGGTTGCGGGCTCAACCGAGACGAACCGGCCTGGCTCTCCGGAAGCGCGGCGCCACCACTACCGCCTGCGCACCGCGCGAAAGCCGATCGTGGTATACCGGCCCGTCGGATGACTCCGGTTGCGATGCGCCACCCGACAGAGGAAAGCGTCGGCATTCCAGGACCCGCCGCGGAGAACCCGAACGGATCCCGATGCCGGCCCGAGCGGATCAGAAGCCGGCGCATTGGAATAATACGTGTCCCCGTACCAGTCCCAGCACCACTCGAGAACCGAGCCCGCCATGTCATACAGCCCATAGCCATCGGGGGAAAAGCTCCCTGCAGGTGAGGTATATGGATAGCCGCCGGTGGCAAATGACGGGTGGTATCCCCGTGTCGCGCTCGTGTCGTGAGCGTAATTCGAATCGCTCAGATAATTCGCCTGCGGATGCGAGATGGTGTTTCCCCACGGATACCGAAGCCCCGGCGCCCCGCCGCGTGCGGCTTTCTCCCACTCCGCCTCCGTGGGCAGGCGGTATCCATTGGCCGTCCACAGCACGTGGTCGTTGGTCAGGTCGAGCTCCCCCGTTCGGAAGGGAATGGTCCGAGCGGCGTCGGTGTAGTAACAGGGGGTCAGGCCTTCCTTCTCGCTGCGAGCGTTGCACCATTTGATGACATCGTACCAATTGATCGAGTGGGCCGGGTGCCCCTGCCCTTTTCCGGGAGCGCGATCGTTGAATTGGTACCCATGAGCTGTCGCCCAAGTGCGCACTTCATCCCATTCCCGCTCCGTGGTCTCCTTTGTTTGCACAATGAAGGCCGACACGGAAACGGGATGCACCGGCTTTTCGACTTCCTCGCCTTCGCCGAGAAAATCTCCCATTTGAAACAGGCCTTCCGTGATCAGGGCGAAGCCCTCGGGAGGAGGTGGTTGCATGACGGCGACCACGCGGAAAAAGGAAGTTCCGGCGCCAGGAGCGACAGTGACGGTCCGCTCGCCTGATCCCTCCGCCGGAATCGAGTCGATACCGGGGGGCTCACTGGTCCAGGAACCGGGTGCCAGGGTGGCGGACCACTCGACCCGATAGGAAGCGGCCCCCGACACCTCGGTAAAGGTGAGGCGGCCACTGGCATCGAAATGGGTGATCGCGAATTCGTCCGCCCACAGCACGGCTCCCAGAGCCCATTGGAGCCAGATCATCAGAATACCGGTCTTTTTATTGCGTTGAAAACCGGTGGTTTGGGGAGAGAAGGTCTTGGGGACACGGGAATGAAGCATCAACAAGGGCAGGATGACAGAACAATGGAAACGAAGGGCATTCAGCCCGAGAGAGATGAGACGCGGGAGATGGGAAACCGGAATAATGGTCCTTCCTGTGTGAAATGCCAGTAAAAACACCTGTTCTGGTTTTTGCGACGACAACACGCTGGTGGAGTCGACTTCAGCGGCCCGTCGGGCCACGACGAGGAAGGAGCGTCCCCTCCGCCGGCCCGGCCAACCGCGCCGGCCAAAACCGTTCAAAAGTTGTCTATGGCCGCAAGGGGCTGGTTCCAGCGGACGCCATTTCGGGCGAATTTCGGCCGTGTGTCGACAAAAAAACCTTGTCAAGCCGCTGGCAACTTCTTAAAACGCGTTCAGCCACATTATTTCCCATGAAAATGTCCATCCGTTTCTCCCTTGCCACGGCGCTGCTCTGCGGATCGTATGTCCACGGTGCCAACCTCCTGTCGCCGACGGACGCGATCATCGGTGGTGCCGTTCAGGGAGCGGATTTTGTCGCGGGAGTGGTTGGCACCGCGGCGGGCGTGAACAACTGGCCGGCCGCGGAACCGCCTTCGGATCTGATCAACGGGTTGATCGGTGGCGGCGGCGAAAAATATCTGAATTTCGCCAAACTGAACACCGGCGTGGTCATCACCCCGGCGGCCGGCCTTTCCGTCATCAATTCCATGACCTTGTGGGTGGCCAACGACGCTCCGGAGCGGGACCCGGCCAGCTATGAGCTGTATGGAACCAATGCGGCAGTGGCTGGCGCCGGGCCGTTTCCCCTGACCGGTTTTTCGCTGATCTCGGCCGGGGATCTCGCCTTGCCGGACACCCGCGACACGGCCACGGATGCCAACGGCTTTGATCAGACGATCGCCATCACCGGCGCCGGCGCTTTCACTTCCTACCTGCTGGTCTTCCCGACGGTAAAAAACGCCGCCACGGCGAACAGCATGCAGATTTCCGAGCTGCAGTTTCAGGCGACCATCGTGCCCGAGCCCTCAGTGGCGGTACTGGGAGCGGTCGGAGCCCTCGGGCTGATCACCCGGCGGCGCCGGGATTAGGTCACGGACACGCGTGACGGGTCAAGGAGGTGATGCTTGTTCCGCCGGGGGATGCGGGAACTTGGTCCTGTGGCCGCTTTGTCCTGCGGCCAGTGCGCTTCGGAAGCTGCCGAGGGGCCGCCACCCTCCCTTCAGCGCCCCGAGAGATCCTCGTTGTAAAAAATCTTGAGGAACTTCATGCCCTTGGCGTCGTCGGTACCGCGTTCCATCAGCCAGCCGGCATCGGTCATAATCTCCGGCTTGATTCGGATTTCAAAACCGGTGTCGAGCCTGACCAGGGCCTCGGCCTGTTTTTTGACTTTTTTGACGTCTTTCGGGGAGATTTCGAAGTGCGTCTGCAGCGGCTGGCCGCGTTCCTCCTCGAGCTTCTGTCGTTCTCCGGCGAAGTGCGCGACGGCTTCGGGGGTTTTGAGGACGCGTTCCTCGAATTCCTGGAGATCGAAGTTTTCGTGTTCGTCGAAGTAAGCGACGACCTCGCCGGCGGCGCGTCCGCTGATTTCGGGAGGTGCGTCGGCTTCCTGTTTCTGACGCACCGCGGCCATCGCGAGGTCGGCGTAGGTGCTGGTGAGGAAGGCGGCATCGGGAACGGCCTGCAGGCCGAGGAAATCGCGCACCCAGAAGCGCGATTCTCCGCCGGACCGGTCGAAGGTCAGTACATA
>JALRGF010000261.1 GCA_023253495.1 Verrucomicrobiales bacterium | reverse complement strand
CGCGGAAAACAAAGGACGCATGCTCCACGGTCGGAACCCGGATTCGCGCTGCGCCCTGACCCTGCATCCCGATGGCCGGGTCTACGCGCTGGTGCGCGTCGACAACGAGACCGGATTCGGCACCGGCTATCTGCATCACCTGGTGCGCTATGATCCGGCAGCCGGCCGCCACGAAGATCTGGGCGTGCTCCGGGTGACGAATCCGGATTATTTCGACGGATCGCCCGCGGCTGACGGCACCCCGAAGCCGTGGAGCCACGGGTTCCACCGGTTCCCCGACGGCGCCCTGACGCCGTTGCATGCCCACATGGCGCTGCTGGCGGCGCGCGACGGGACGCTCTATGCCACGGTCCTCTATCCGTTCACGCTGCTGAAAATCGACGGGTTCCGTGCCGCTGCGCCCCCGGCCGGCCCGGCCCGCCGCTATCTCGGAGCCCTCAGGCGGAAACTGGAAGAGGCAGCCGTGCGCCTGCCGGACATCACGGCCGTGGCGGCGCGGCTGGCCGACCGCTATGACCGCGGGGGGCTGATCGGATTCCCGTGGATCGGCTCGACGCTCGAACAGGAATTGTTCGGTCGCGCCGGCGGGCTCATGCACATCGGCTTTGACCGCGCCTGGAAACCGGAGCGCCGGCCCGAGGAGCAGGCGCTGGATGCCGTCGTGTATTCCTGGGACGACCGGCCCGGTGACGGCGACCTGCAGCGGCTGAAAGACGACAAAGCCAAGGGGCTGCTCGTCATCGGTTTCGGTCCGCGGCGGGCGGCGGCGCTGGCCGCACACGTCGCCGCCTGCGATCATTGGATCGACACCGGCGCCGCGGACGACGACCGGGCCGTGGTCCTGCCCGGAGGCGGGCGGGCCGGCAAGACGAACCACTTCACCAACGCCCTCAACGGCTGGTTGCTCACCGGTGAGCTGGTCGCCGCCCTGACGCGTCGCGGTAAAATGCCCACGATGTGGAAAGCGTGGATCACGGAGGACGGGCGCGCGTGGTCGGAAAAGTATTTCCGGAAAACGCCGTATCACGACGACTTCACGCTGCCCCCGCTGCCCCCCGGCGAAATCGGCCGGCGCTACCTCGAGCGCACACAGTTTTTCCTCGAGCGGCTCGAACGCACCCAGCTCCCGGCCATCGAGGCGGCCGCCGCCGACATCGCCGCCGAATTGGCGGCCGGTCGGAAAACGACCGTCGCGTCCTCCGGCCACATGGCCATGAGCTGGATCGGCCGCTGGGACGACGCAGCCTGGGCCGTGAACCACGAAGTGCACGACTCCGTGGCGTCGCAGCTGGAAAGTTTCGCCCGCGACACCCCCGATGGCGGCCTGGTCCTGCGCCTCGATGCCTACGGCCTCCACCGCAACGTGCACCGGCTTTTCGAGAGCAAAAAACAACGGGTCCGGCTGATCACCGCGGAGAACCCGCGGCCGGAATTCGCCGTGCCCCCCTCCTACACGCCGGTCATCGACCTCGGCTACGCCCACGGCGACGCCTGCGTCCAGCTCATCGGCTATCCAATCCCGATTCTTCCGGCCAGCGGGATCATGCAGGTCGCCGCCTACGAGAGCCTCGGCGTCGAGGTGCTGGCCCGGGTCCCGGCGGGCCGCTGAGCCCGGTGGCGTGATTTGAGATGATCCGGGGGTCGGTGGGCAGCTCCCGACCAAAGCATGAAACGCCAAGCCGATTTTCCGGGGTGAGGCGGGAACCACCCGCATGGTACCTGTCCAGAACCGCGCCCCGTCCGGCACGCCTATGGTACCTGTCCAGAACCACGCCCCCCTTGTACAGAACCGCGCTCATGGAACCACGCCTATGGTACCTGTCCAGAACCGCGCTCATGGTACCTGTCCAAGACCACGCCCCACGGGGTGAGGCGGGAACCGCGCCTATGGTACCTGTCCAGAACCACGCCCCATCCAGGGGCGTCTTTGATGCCTGTCTCTTTGATGGTGGCATCGGTTCGGACCATCAGTGCGGCGGGTGGCAGACCGGATGGATCAGCCGAGTTCAAAGGTCGTGATGCCGTAGATCCAGCCGGCGTGTATCGCAGGGAACGGGCCGGTGTACATGCGGGCGGTCGCAAACACCTCGGCCAGACGGTGCCTCCGGACCAGGTCCAGCGCGGCCGCATTCGTCTCCGGCACATCCAGCACAAAAGGCTCTCCCGCCGCCAGGGGGGTCAGCAGGCCGCGGAAAACCGCCTCCGCCGCCGCCGGGTCCCGCGCGCACAGCGGCCCGATTTTCCATCCGCGAAAACAGCTCCGGATCACCCCGAAACCGCGCAACTCCCCGGACCCTGAAGGGTCCGGCACCGCCACCGCATGGCTGTCGGGCTGCCCGATCCAGGCCCGCAGAAAAGCCGTCCGCAAAGAGGGGAAGCAGGCCCGGTCAAGGGCCTCCAGCTCAGTCCACGAAACCGAATCCGCGGGAACCACCGGTTCCTCCGGCGGCATGACAACCGCCGGCCGCAATCCTTCGTAGCGGGCGTTCCGATGAGCATAGACCCGTCCGATGCGCCGGTACACCTCCACGTTGGAGAGCACGCCGTCGCCGCCCTGGGTGCATCCACTGAGCCGGGAGCGGGCCGCCTCGTGGATCGCCAGACCATACCCGCGCCCGCGAAACGCCTCCCGGACAATGTAGCACCCGAGAAACGCAAACCGGTCGTCATATCGCACCCCGCTGACGGTGGCGACCGGCTGTCCGTCCAGCTCGCCGACCAGGAATCCGTCAGGGTCCGCCAGCGGAAAGGTCTCAGCGTCATGCCAACCCGGATTCCACCCGCACTCCCGCATCCACGGAATGGTCACCGCCGCCAGGCCCGCCTCACCGAGAGTCCGTATCACATACCGACCGGAGGCCAGATCCCGTGCAGCATCGCAATTGGGGTCAAGAGTTTTCACGGAATGAATGGCTTACGGCACGGATGTCCGTCAGAACACGCAGGGTGTCAACAGACCCCGGCTGCCGCGTCTGCAAAAGGGCGGAGGCCCTGCCGGAAAGACAAAAGAGGAAATGGAAGAGTGATTGTCTTTGATGATTGTGCATCTGCCTCGACGGCCGGTCGTCCGGATCGCATGACTCTCACGGCGGGACAGGGCTTGACCATCGGGTGATGTGCTCCCACAATGGAGCACGATGAAGACAGCAACCGTCCGTGATTTGAGGAACCGCTATACCAGCCTGTTGAAATGGATCGGAGCGGGAGAAGAGATTGTCATCACGCAGCGGGGGAAAACGATTGCCCGACTCATTCCGGATCAAGCACCGCCGGGTCGAACGGTGGATTGGTCTCAAAGCCCGGCGGTGAAGCGGGACCGTTCCCGGGCTCAGCGGCTGACGGCCTCGGAATCGATTGAACTCATCCACGACGCCGGCGGAAAATGGTAGTCTGCGCCGACACCAGTTTTTTATTCTCACTCTACGGCAATGATGAGAACACGCCGCGTGCGGTGGCGTGGATCAAGACCAGCCGCTCCGCCCTTACCCTCAGCTCACTGAACGAGTATGAACTGGGAAACGCGCTGCGATTTGCCGAGTTCCGGAAGGTCATCGGCCCGGGAGAAGCCGCCGTGTATTGGGCTGAATACGAAGCGGATCGTGCCAGCGGACGAGTGAAAGTGCAGATCTGCAATCTGGCTGACGTCGTGGACGAAGCCAAACGGCTTTCGGCCACCCACACCCTGACCGGTGGACATCGCGGCTTTGACATCCTCCACGTGGCGGCGGCCATTCGTCTCAAGGCCGGACACCTGCTGACCTTCGACGGAAATCAGAAAAATCTCGCCGAGTCGGAAGGGCTGGTGGTGCCGGTATGATGAGGCAGGCGGCGTCGGTCACCTCCCCGGACAAAGATTACTTCTGGCATCCCTCCGGGATGCGTGGCTCCGGGACGGAAACCGGAGGTGTGCTCGGTGCTCCGACCTCCGGCTATGAGCTGTCATCC
>JALRGF010000226.1 GCA_023253495.1 Verrucomicrobiales bacterium | reverse complement strand
GATCGGCTCCTGGGGGCCGTGGCCGCTTGACTGCACGCCGAGGAACTCGAACCACAGGGCGTCGGGCGATCCGGCTTCGACCGGTTTGTTGAACGTGCCGACGCGGTAGCTGTGCATGGCGCAGTGGAGGTTGACGGCGGGCACGCCGTCGCGGTGGGCGGCCACGATGTTTTCGACGAAGGCGGCGTCCTTCACATCGGCGGTGCATTCGTCGTGGATGACGACGTCGTAATTTTTCGCCCACTCGGGGTTTTCGTATTCCGGAAAGCGGTAGCGGGTGCCGCTGTCCGGGGTGTAGAGGATGTCGACGGTGACGTGGGCGCGGGCTTCGAGGCCGCTTTTGAGGATTTCCTTCTGTTTGGCGTAGTCGTGGCAGCAGCCGCCGATGACGAGCAGGGCGCGCAGCGGTTTCGGGGCGGAGGCGCGTTCATCGGCATTCAGGGTGAGGCCGAGGGTGGTGGCGAGCAGGGCGAGGCTGGCGAGCAGGGCGGTGGGTTTCATGAGGTGGCGGGTGGTGCAAGCGGGATGGTAAGCGGGCGGGGCAACGCGGGCGGTGGCGGTTGGGGCGGTCCGTGCCTCAGCGTCTGGCGACGCGGGTGAGGCGCTGGTTGTAGGCGATCGATCGGCGGTAATAAATAATTCGCGAGATGAGTTGCCGGTGTTTGCGCAGGACGCGGAAGATGACCGGATCGCGGGAATAGATGTTGTTGCTCAGAAAGTGGCCGACGGTGAAGTGGAATTCAGACTTGGTGTTTTCGAGGGCGCCGATTTTTGCGGAGAGGTCGGCGATCCGTTTGGAAAGCCGGCTGATTTCAGCGTTCAGGCCGGCGGTTTCCTCCTTGAGCCGCGCCTTGCCCTCGGTCAACTCCCGGTCCAGCCCCGCCACCTCCTGCTCCACGGCCTCGATCTGGACCGTCTTCGCCCTGATTTCGCCGAGATCGTCGCTGAACTGCTCCTTGAGCCTGGCCATGGCCAGCTGCGTTTTTTCGAGCTCGGTGCCGGTCTGTTCACCGGCCTGGCCGAGGCGCTGCATCAGGTCAATCTTTGACTGGTGATTGAGGAACTTTTTTTTCGTCTCCTCCTTCCACCCCTTGAGGTCCTCGATGTCGCGCATCAGTCCGAGCGCGTCCTCCATGCGCTTGGATTTCCGTTCCCGCAGTGACTGAAACCGCTGCTGGGCTTCCCGTTCCCGCTCGTGGAGCTGGTCCTTGAGCGCTTCGTTGCGCGCGTCAGCTTCCTGTGACTGTTGCCGGAGCGACTCCTGCTGCTGCTCCAGGTCCCGGATCTGCCAGTACTCTCCGGAAAGCTCGTCGATGTCCTTGACGTCAGGCCATGCCAGACGACCCAGCAGATCCTCCGCCTCAGTCAGGATCTGCGTCTCGCGGTTGATGGCGGCCCACCGGTGGCGCTCCGCACCCAGGCCGAGCCGCGCACCGCAGCAATGGAGGAAATAGCCGAAGGCATTCATGCGAAGCGTGGACGATGACGCCGGATCAGACGCCGGCTTACTTGAGATCAAGCCCGCGGAATGCGAAAGAACTTTCCTCCAATCAGCAGGACAAAAATCCGGTACCCGCGGCGAGGGACGCGCCCCCGGCGAGGGACGGGTGAACGATGAAGGGGGAAGGTTGCGGGGTGAATGAAGGAAGAAAAGGGGGAGAAGGAAAGACGAAGGGGAACGTGATGCAGCGGGCGCGGAGAAGGGGAGGGAAAATAAAAAATAGTTGAAAATAAATGATAAAATCGTAATTGCCATAATTAGCTCCCTTATCCACACCTGCCGTTTCTCATGATCACGTATCGCTCACCATCCCAGCGCCCGGTTTCGAACTCCCCGGTGGAGGTGCGATGGCGGGACCGGTCGCGGGCGAGTGGGGCGGCGCGGTTGTTGGTGCGCGGAGGGGTGTTGCTGGCGGTGCAGCGGTGGCACGGGTGCCGGTTGCCGGAGGCTCCGGCGCAGGTGCGGTGGCGGGTGGCGGGGCGGACGACGGAGTTCGGGCAGAAGATTTTGGTGGGTCTGGTGGCGGAGGATGAGGGGAGCGGTGGCCGGGCGGGGTGCGGCTTGGGGGTTTTGATTGATCCGGAGACCGGCCGGGTGGATGACGTGATGGGCGAGGGAGGGGTGGTCGGATATGTGGAGAGTGCGCCGCAGGGGGTGGGGTCGGCGGTGGAGCTGGAGGTGGAGGCGTGGTTGTACGGGCGGACGTTGATTTCGCGGTTGCGGGTGAATGGCGAGGCGGTGGCCTTGCCGGCGGTGCTGGTCCGTCCGGGGCAGGGGTTGATGGCGGTGGTGGGCGGGGAAATCGGTTCCGGGTCGCTGCCGGTGGTTGAGCATTCGGAGCTGGTGCTGCGGCCGCTGGCGGGCGACAGGCTGGCGCATGGCTGAGGGGGCGGGGCGGGTTGATTCCCCGGAATGGGCGATGGCGGAGTTGTTTTTTCCGGTCGCCGCCGGATGACTTGCCGGCCCCCTGAACCAACCCGAACCCAACCTGACCCATGGCCCACGATCCTTATCAACGAATGACCTCGCCGTTTTTGCTCAATGATTCCGTAGTGATCATCACGGGAGCGGGGGGGGCGATTGGCGGAGCAACGGCTGAAGTGCTGGCGGCGGCGGGGGCGAGCGTGGTCATTTCCGACCTCAATCTGGAGACGGCGCAGGCGGTGGCGGACCGGGTGACCCGGGAGACCGGCCGGGAGACGCTGGCGATCCGGACCGATGTCACCAGTGAAAGCGAGCAGCAGGCGCTGGTGGATGCGACGCTGGCGAAGTTCGGCCGGATCACGGCGCTGATCAATAATGTGGGCTGGGGCGAGTACACCCCGCTGTGGGATGTGAGCATGGAGTACATGATGAAGTCGTATCTGCTCAACACGGTGAGTGCCTACCACCTGACCAAGCTCTGTGTGCCGCACCTGCGGAAGCAGGAGAATGCGTCGGTGACCTTTTCGGGCTCGGCGGTGGGCACCACGCCATCGCCGGAGTTCATTTCCTACAGCAATGCCAAGGCGGCGCTGCTGCACATGAGCAAGAGCCTGGCGGCGATGAGCGGACCGGAAATCCGGTGCAATTCGATTGTCATCGGCTCGGTGGACAACGGGGAGGCCACGCTGAAGGCGGGCTATGATCCGGAGATGCTGCGCCGGCTGTCCGAGTCCTTTGTCATGAAGCGCCGCGGCACGCCTTATGACATCGCTTATGCGTTCCAGTATCTGCTCTCGCCGGCCGCCGCCTGGGTTACCGGGGTGCAGCTGGAAGTGAACGGGGGCGGGTCGTACAAGAGCAAGATGCCGACCAACGACTGACCCCGCCGCCGGCCGGGGCCTCCGGGTTTTCCAGGACGGGGAGGAGGGCGGGAAGCCGCTCTCGGCGCCATCCTCTCGGAGGATCCGGCGCTCCGCCGCGCGGATGCGGAGCCGGGGGAATGTTCCGGTCGAAGATCATGAGATCCTTTTTCATGCTATCGTTATTTTTTATCCTTGGGTGTGCCGGGTGTCTGGCGGTGCTGCTGTCTGGTCCGCTGATGGCGGCGGAGGAACCACCGCGTTCACCGGCCAGTGATGTGCCGCGGCCGGGTGAGGTGCGTCCGCTGCTGCCCCCGGACCGGAGCGAGGGGCTGCCGGTGGCGCTGGTGTTTTATGACCTGCGAGGGGAGGCGGGCATTACCGGCGGGGACGCGGAAGCGCGGCGGCAGATTGAGAAAGCGGTGGATCTGACAGCCGGGGTGGCGTTCCGATCGCCGCTGGCCGAGCTGGCGGTGCAGCGGGTGCGGGCGCTGGCGTTTGTGCGGTCGGCGGAGTTCCGGCTGTACGAGTCGGACCGGGCCGGTCATGTGGTGCTGGTGGTGTCGGTGGAGATGGGGCGCAGAGACGGGG
>JALRGF010000150.1 GCA_023253495.1 Verrucomicrobiales bacterium | reverse complement strand
CGGGCATGGGGAGACGGGGCTCGGTTATTGGGCGGCGGCGGGCGGGAGCGAGCCGGTGGGTGGCGGGGCGGAGAGGTGGGCGGCCACGGTGTCGGGATCGTGGGTGGGGAGGTGGCAGAATTTCCCGCTGCAGACGTAGGCGGTGGCCTTGCCGTCGCGGGCGGGCAGGGAGCGGGCGAATTCCTCGGCGGGGGCGGCGGTGCCGAGGACCACTTTGTTCGGTGCGTGCACGCTCCAGGCGGCCTGGCGGAGGCGCAGTGTCTCCGGGGCCATGGGGTCTCCGGCGATGACAATGCGGAACGGTTCCGAGGAGGCATTGGCGGCGAACTGGGCCATGAGTGGCAGGGCGCCGGGATTTTCGGCCAGTTTGGGCGCGAAGAATTTGAGGGTTTTTTCGCCGATGTCGCGCCAGCGCGGCTGGTCGGTGATGGCCGAGAGCTGCAGCAGGGCTCCGACGACGACTGAATTGCCGGAGGGTTCGGCGTCGTCGTAGTCTTCCTTCAGACGCAGGAGGACGGTGGCATCGTCCGGGCCATTCTGGAAGAAACCGCCGTGTTCGTGGTCGTAGAATGTTTTGACCGCGCTTTCGGCGAGTTCGAGGGCCCAGGTGAGCCATTGCGCGTCGAGGGAGGCCTGGTAAAGGTCGAGCACGCCTTGGAGGACGTAGGCGTAAGAATTGAAGACCTGGGCGCTGTCGCGTCCGCCGTCGCGCCAGCGGTGGGTCAGCGAGCGGGTGGCGGGATTCCAGAGGGTGGAGCGCAGGAAGGTGGCATTGCGGGTGGCGGCGGTGAGCAGGGCCTCGTCCCTGAGGACCATGGCCCCGCGCGCGCAGGCCGAGAGCATCAGGCCGTTCCAGCTGGCGAGCACCTTGTCGTCGCGCAGCGGGCGCACGCGTTGGGAGCGGGCCTCCAGCAATTTGGATTTGATGGTGGCGAGCCGGGCGGCATCTGCCTCGGCGAGCGGGGTGCGCCAGTGGGGCAGGCTGAGGACATTTTGATTCTTGAGCGGCTCGGGGTGGCTGTGGTCCTCGAAGTTGCCGGATTCGGTGACGCCGAAGTGGCGGATGGCGAAGGCGGCTTCCTCCGGGGAGAGGAGGCGTTCGAAATCGGCTTTGGTCCACGTGTAGAACTTGCCCTCATGGCCTTCGCTCTGGGCGTCTTCGGCGGAGAAGAAGGCGCCGTCCGGGCTGGTCATGTCGCGCAGCACGTAACGGAAGATGCCGCGGGCGACCTCGGCCATGCGCGGGCGATCGGCGGCCGGGGCGGCGACGGCGGCCTCGAGGTAGAGGCAGGCGAGCTGGGCGTTGTCGTAGAGCATTTTCTCGAAATGCGGGACCAGCCAGCTTTCGTCGACGGCGTAGCGGGCGAATCCGTCGCCCAGCTGGTCGTAGAGACCGCCGGCGGCCATGGCGTGGAGGGTGTGGACGGCGGCGGCGACGAGCGGCTGGTCTTTCTGGTCCACTCCGTGACGGAGCACGGCGGAGACGACGGCGGGCTGGGGGAATTTGGGAGCTTTGGCGAAGCCGCCGTTGGTGGCGTCGTATTCGGCGAGGGCGGCGGCGGCGGCTTGTTGGAGCGGGGTGGAGCCGGGCAGGGTGGCGTCCGGGGGCAGGGTGGCGGTGGTGAGGACGCGCGAGAGCTCGCTGGTGAGCAGGTCAGCATTGCTGCGCAGTTCGGATTCCTTTTCGGTCCAGGCGCCGTGGATGCGTTCGATGACGTCGAGGAAGCCGGCCTGACCTCCTTTCGGGCGTGGCGGGAAGTAGGTGCCGCCGAAGAACGGTTTGCGTTCCGGGGTCATGAAGACATTGAGCGGCCAACCGCCGCCGAGACCCATGGCCTGGAGGGCGCTCATGTAAATGCGGTCGAGGTCCGGCCGTTCCTCGCGGTCGAGCTTGATGTTGACGAAGTGGCGGTTGAGGAAATCGGCGATGGTTTCGTCCATGAACGACTCGCGTTCCATGACGTGGCACCAGTGGCAGGTGGCGTAGCCGATACTGAGCAGGATGGGTTTGTTTTCGCGGGCGGCCTTGGCGAACGCCTCGTCACCCCACGGGTACCAATCGACGGGGTTGTGGGCGTGCTGAAGGAGGTATGGCGATTTTTCCCGGGCGAGCCGGTTGGCGGGCCGTGCAGCGGGATCGGCGGCGATGGTGGCGACGGCGGTCACCAGTGACAGCAGGGCCATGGCGGCGGCGACCGGTGACCGGAAACGATGGGGGCGCATGAGTCCAATCATCCTGCGGATCGCCCGACTCACAACCGATTCGTGCCAGCGGATGCCGGGGGGTTTGAAAGCGGCGAGGGGCCCGGGACGGGAGAGGCCGGGTGTGTGGTGGTCCGTGTCGAGGGTGGCGGGGTCAGGCGGTGTCGGTTCCGGCGACGACGGGAAAGTCGCGGGCGTGCCATGGCGGCAGGCCCAGTCCTTCGGCGACGCTGTTGAATTCGGCGATTTCGGCGCTGGTGAAGAGCAGGCCGCCGGCGCGGGCGGTGGCCTGGGCGGCCTCGGCTTCCGGTTGGCCGGGCAGGGTGCAGGCTTCGTTGCCATGGCCGAAAATGTCGGCGAGCACGGCCTTGACGTTGGCGGACTGGTCGCGGCCGCAGGCGAAGGCCCCGGCGTTCAGGGCATCGGGGTGGATCACCTGGAAATAGAACGTGCAGGTGCGTTTTTCGCCCTCGGGGGCGGGGCGGCTGCGCAAGGTGGGCAGGCTGCCACCGATCAGGGCGGCGACCAGTTCGTTGATGAGTGAAAGACCGAACCCCTTATGGGCACCGAATGGCAGCAGGGCGGCGACGCGATGCGGGTCGGTGGTCGGCCGGCCGTCGGCATCGACGGCGGCATCGGGCGGCAGCGGGTGTCCCTCGCGTTTGAACTGCTGCACCCGGCCCATGGCCACGGTGCTGGTGGCCCAGTCGATGACGATGGGGTAGCCGAGGGCGGCGGTGGTCGGGAATCCCCAGGAGTGCGGATTGGTGCCGAGAGTGGGAAATTTCCCCTTGAAGGGCACGACCTCGGCAAGGGCGGCGGTGCAGTTGGTATAGGCGATGTAGCCGCGGCGGGCGGCTTCCATGACATAGCCGCCG
>JALRGF010000102.1 GCA_023253495.1 Verrucomicrobiales bacterium | reverse complement strand
TCGGCGCCGACCAGCAGGCGGGCGTCCACGGGGTCGATGCCCGGTGCCCGGGCGCGCCAGCCCGCAGCCGTGCGCTCCAGATCGGGGCGGCATCCCAGGAGCACGCGCACACCGGCCGCGCGGGCCGCGTCGAGCAGCGCGGAGTCGAGGGCCGGCCGTGGCAGAGCCAGGCCGTAGGCGGGGGTGCCGTCGACGGCGGGGAAGCGGGTTTCGAGCCGGTGGCGGCCGGGGGACACCATGACCATGCCGCGGAGACGACGGGCGTCGCCCTCGACGTGCCGGCGGAGGTCGAGGTGTTCGAGCAGGGCGACGCCGGCCGGGCAGAGGTACATGCCGCAGACGCGTTCCGGCAGCACCGGATGCGCCTCGCAGAGCGTCACGCTGAGGCCGGCGCGCGCGAGCAGCACGGCGGTGGTGGAGCCGGCCGGGCCGCCGCCGATGACGAGCGCATCGGTGGTCATGATTTGCGGCGGTTCAGGGTGACGTGTGCCTGCACCTCGACGGTGTCGCCGACCTTGATCAACCCGCCCAGGGTGCTGGGCGGCGTCAGCTTGAAGGCTTTGAGGGAGACCGGAAACGCGAGGTCGAAAGAGGCGGTCTGCTCTGATTCCCGCAGGTTGCTGACGGTGCCGGTGACGGTGGCGGTGGTGCCGGCGATGGTGAGGGTGACCGGCATGGTCCCGGGCTTGCCGGCGGACGGTCGGAGGGTTGCTTCGCCGGTTTCGGGCACGACGATTTTGATGAACCGGAAGACCGACGACTGGAACATTTCCCACATGTTTTCGTCGCGGTCTTTTTCATCGGTGGTCATTTTCCGGACCTCGACATCGGAGGTGGCGCTGACGCTGCGGGCGCCCGGGGCGCCTTTGACCGTCACCTTGAGCGGGACGGCGCGGACGGTGC
Organism: Verrucomicrobiales bacterium; assembly: GCA_023253495.1. Taxonomy (GTDB): domain Bacteria; phylum Verrucomicrobiota; class Verrucomicrobiia; order Verrucomicrobiales; family V1-33; genus CAJBME01. The sequence goes on along the minus strand of JALRGF010000102.1, from coordinate 3,344 downwards.
CCTCGAAGTCATGGAGGGTTGATGACCCCTTGAAGGTCACATCGGAGGTGCCGGTCCAGGATTCGGCGCGCAGGGTGGGGCCCGGGGCGATCAGGGCAAGCAGGGCGGCGAGGGCGAGCAGGGGACGTTTCATGGCGGGTGATCAATGGGTGCCCGGCAACAGCCGGCGCAGGCGGTTGAGGGTGGGGATGTATTGCCAGTACGGTTTGCGGAACGGAAGGTGGTTCATGACGCGGAGAGCGAGACGGGTGGCGGTGTGGTGCCCCTCGCACGAGAGCATGACGTGAGGATGGGTGGCGCGGAACGACCGCAGCCGGGCTTCCAGCCAATCCGGCGGGGTGGCGTGGGAATAGAAAAATTCGAGCCCCGGCAGTTCCGCGCGGCGGCGCAGGTCCTCCTTGGCAAAGACTCCGGCCGCAGCGTCGTCGGCAATCGGACTGCCATCGTAAATGCGGATGCCGCTGGTGATGTAAACCGCGTGGGGCGAGCGCACGCGTTGCTCAATGAAGGCGAGGGTCTCCTCGACGGTGGCTTCGGTCTCCCCCGGTCCGCCGAGCAGGAAGACCCAGAGCGCGATCATCCCGTGCGCGTCGAGCCGGTCGGCCGCCGCGAATAGGGCGTCGCGACGGTACGTCTTCCGGTAGCTCGCCAGCATGGTGTCTGAAGCGCTCTCCGCGGTCAGAATGACGCTGCGGAAGCCGATGTCGCTCATCGGTTCGAGCAGTTCCGAGGGCAGCCGCGACGGGTTCAGGCCGGTGCCGACGTAATTGGCGGTCAGACGGCGGGCCCGCAGGTGCGCCAGCACCTCGATGGCATGGCCGGCCGGCAGATTGAACGTGCTGTCGACGAACTCAAAGTCGTTTACGCCGCGGGCGCGGGCGCCCTCGACCTCATCGGCCACCGCCCGCGGGTCGAGGAACCGGTAGCGGCTGCCCTCGATGCGTCCGTAGGTGCAGTAAGTGCACTTGAGCGGGCATCCGCGTTTCGTCTGCAGCGGGTAGCCGGCATCCCCGCGCAGGTACGGGCGCAGGTCCGGCACCCATTCGTGGAGGCGCGGCGGCGGCAGTGCGGCGGTATCGCGCACGCGAAAGGGCGCGCTGCCCGCGGTGACGACCGGCGGCACCGGGCGGCCGTCCCGGAGGTCGGCGATGAGCTGCGGCAGGCTTTCCTCGCCCTCGCCGAGGACGATGTGGTCCGGCCGGACGCGCTCAAGGACGAGTTGCGGTGAGACCGTCGCCGCCGGTCCGCCCGCGATCACCTTCAGATCGGGTCGCACCCGCCGCGCCGTCTCGACGAGGGCCGCCGGTTCGTCGAGGTAACTCTCAAACCCGTGAAAATCACTGTTGTCGAGATTGCGGATGCCGAGGGCGAGGAAGTCGGCCGGCCACTCGGTGAGCAGGCGGCGGAACCGCCGGTGCCCGGCCCGCGATTGCGGCAGGTCGAGGAAACGCACGTCGTGTCCGGCCGCCCGGGTGGCGCTGGCAACAAAGGCCAGACCGAGCGGGGCCACGCGATACGGACTCATGGTCGCGTTGGCGTTGAGGATGAGAACGCGGCTGGGGTGTCGGGTCACAAAGGGCGCGGGGCGGTGCCGGCGGTCCCGGTGTGCGGGAACGGCAGATCAACCAGCGACGCTGTCGTCCATGGATGTCTTCCGGCCACATTAGCATTTGGTAACATTGCGGGTCTCCGCGGCGGCCCCGGCGCAGCCGACGGGCCGACAAGCGGTGCGCTGGCGGTGCGCTGGCGGTGCGCGCGAATCCGTGCCAGACTGAAAACGGGTGATGTTCTCTGTTTCCATGCGTGTGATTCTGGTGGAAGACGATGCCGAGCTGTCGCGGCAGGTCGCTCTGCGCCTGCGGGAGGCAGGTCACGCCTGCGAAGTCTGCGCGCGCGGTGAAGCGGCGTTGCGTCGGCTGGGGGCGGCGGACTTTGACGCGATGATTCTCGATGTCGGGTTGCCGGACATGGATGGTTTTGCGGTGGTCGAGCGGGTGCGGGCGGAGAGGCGGGCGCTTCCCGTCATTTTTCTGACGGCGCGGGACGCGGTGACCGACCGGGTGCGCGGCCTGCGTGCGGGAGGCGACGATTATGTGACCAAGCCGTTTGCGGTCGAGGAGCTGCTGGCGCGGCTGGAGGTGTTGCAGAGGCGGTCGCAGCCGGGGCCGGAGGTGTCGGTGGTGCGGCGGTTCGGCCGGTGGGTGCTGGACCCGCGGCGGCGGCGGCTGCGCAGCGGGGACGAGACGGTTGAGCTGCAGCCGCGTGAGTGCTCGTTGATCGAGGTGCTGCTGGCCCACGAGGGACGGGTGTTGAGCAAGCGGTATCTCCTGGAGAACGTCTGGGACATCCGTTTTGACCCCGGCACCAACGTGGTGGACGCGATGATCTGCCGGTTGCGGCGGAAGATCGATACGGCGGGGCAGGCGTCGCACATCGAAACAGTGAGGGGCAAGGGCTATGTTTTCCACGCTGTTCCCTGAGCGGCTGCCCTCGTCGTGGCGGCTGGGCCTGCTGTTGACGCTGCTGATGGCGGCGAGCCTGGCATTCTGTGTGGCGCTGGGCGGCTGGGCGGTGCGTCAGGACCTCAACCGCATTGCCCGGGCGGTGGTGCTTGATGATCTGGGCGAATATGCCGTGATGTACCATCGGCACGGCTTGGAGGAACTGGCCGCGGCCTTTGCCGGAGGCGAGCACGGGGAGAATCAGGCGGTGCGGGTCACGGCGGCGGACGGCCGCGTGCTCTACGAAAATGTTCCGTCGGCGATGGCCGGGTACCAGTGGCCGGCCGCGCCCCCGCGGCAGGGCGCGGAGCCGTCGTCCGGGCTGGTCACGATCCGGGGAGAGCGCCAGGGCGCACAGCTCCTCGCCGGTTTCGAGTATTTGAACGACGGCCATGTGCTGTGGTTCGGGCGCACCGATACCGAGGACCGGGCGTACCTCCGCCACATCCGGAACCGGTTCTGGCTGGCCGGGCTGGCCTCCATGGTGTTGATGCTTTTTCCGCTGTGGTGGTTCGCGCGCCAGGTCGCGCGGCCGCTCCGGGAGATGGCGCTGGGCCTCGGGCGTCTGGCCGGGGGCGACACCGGGGCCCGGCTGGTGGCGCCGGGCGCGGCGCCGGAGCTCAAGGCGGTGGCTTCGGCCATCAATGCCGGGCTGGACCGCATTGATGCGCTGACGGGTGAATTGCAGGATGCCAACGACATGCTGGCGCACGAGTTGCGCACGCCGCTGGCCCGCATCCGCGGAAATCTCGAGATCCATCACGATTCCACGGAGGACCCTCGGGCGCGGGAGGCGGCGGCGCGCGGGATGGAGGAGATCGATCGGGCGGCGGATCTGGTGCA
>JALRGF010000376.1 GCA_023253495.1 Verrucomicrobiales bacterium | reverse complement strand
GTCCTGCAACTGGACAACTTCCGCAAGCTCACGGGGTGGGGATGGAAGGGGTTCAAGAAGCTGAACCTGTGGCAGCAGGAGAAGGGCACGCAAGCGTGTGTCCAGGCATTCATAAACGCTATACGCAATGGCAACGATGCGCCGGTGCCACTGGATGAATTGATCGAGGTCAGCCGGATTTCCATCGAGATTGGAGGGACACTGCGGTGAGCACGATGATTCGGAAAATCGACCGTTCCCTTTATCCCGGTTATTCCCACAGGTGGGATGATCAGTTATTCAGAGAGCGGATCCTTCCGCATGTGGGACTGGAAAAGACGGTGCTCGATCTGGGTGCCGGCGCCGGCATTGTGGAAGCGATGAATTTCAAAGGGTTGGCCAAAAAGGTGTGCGGCGTCGACCTCGATCCGCGCGTTGAAGCCAACCCGATGCTGGATGAAGGCCGGCTGGCCGACGCGGGTCACATTCCTTATCCAGATCAGGCCTTCGATGTGGTTTTTGCGGACAACGTGGTCGAGCACCTGGCCGACCCGCTGGCCGTGTTTCGCGAAGTACATCGCGTGTTAAAGCCGGGCGGGGTGTTTCTGTTCAAAACCCCGAATAAGACCCATTACGTCCCGACCATTGCGCGACTGACGCCCCACCCGTTTCACCAGTTCATAAACCGTCTGCGCGGCCGTGCCGAATCCGATACCTTTCCCACCCTTTACCGCGCCAATACCTTAGCCGACGTGCAGCGCATTGGCCGCGAGGCGGGCTTTGAGGTGCGCTCGGTGAGCCGTATCGAAGGTCGCCCCGAATATCTGCGTATTACCTGGCCAACCTATCTGCTGGGCGCTGCTTATGAGCGGACGGTAAATGCCAGCGAGTGCTTGGCAATGTTCAGAATTTTGCTGATTGCCGAGTTGCGGAAATGACGAGGAACCACTGATGCTGATCGACCTCATTGCCGGCGCGCGCCCCAACTTCATGAAAGTCGCGCCCATCATCCGCGCGCTGCAGGCGCGGCAGGCGGAAGGCGGCCCCCTGCGTTACCGGCTGGTACACACCGGGCAGCACTACGACGCCCGCATGTCGGGTGATTTTTTTGTCCAACTGGGTCTGCCCCAGCCCGACGTCAATCTGGAGGTCGGCTCCGGCACCCAGGCCGAGCAGACCGGGGCCATCATGATCCGCTATGAGCGCCTGCTGCTGGAGGCGCGCAGTGATGTGTGCCTGGTGGTGGGGGACGTGACCTCCACCATGGCCTGTGCCATTGCCGCGCAGAAGCTCGGCGTGCCCGTGGCCCACGTGGAGGCGGGCATCCGCTCCGGCGACTGGACCATGCCCGAGGAGATCAACCGTATGGTGACGGATGCGATCACCAACTGGTTCTTCACCACCAGCGAGGCGGCCAACGCCAACCTGCGCCGCGCCGGGGTGGACGAAGGGCGGCTCTTTTTCGTCGGCAACACCATGATCGACACCCTGCTCGCTCATCTGCCCCGGCTGCGGAAACCGGATTTTTACGATACCCTGGGGCTGGCGGCGGGTGCGTATTTTCTGGTCACCCTGCACCGCCCGGCGAACGTGGACGAGGGTGGGGGATTGGCCCGCCTGCTCGCAGCGATCGGTGACGGCACGCGTGGGCTGCCGGTGGTGTTTCCGGTGCACCCGCGCACCGCGAGGACGCTGCAGGAACTCAACAACGTGCCGTCGAACTTCCGGCTGGTCGACCCGCAGCCTTATCTCGAATTCATCTATCTGGCGAAACACGCCAAGGCCGTCATCACCGACTCGGGTGGAATTACCGAGGAAACGACGGTGATGGGCATACCCTGCCTGACGCTGCGCGACAGCACCGAACGCCCCGAAACCGTGACCATCGGAACCAACGAACTGATCGGCACCCATCCGGCTGCCCTGGCTCCGGCCTTGGACAGACTGTTTGCCGGACACTGGAAAAAAGGCGCGGTTCCGGAGAAGTGGGACGGCCACGCCGGCACCCGCATTGTCGAGGTCTTGGAACGACTGCTGGCCCCCACCCCGGCACCGCTTCGATGAGCGCCATCCCCTGGTGGTCCCAAGCCTGGCGTTACTGGCACACCCTGAAACATTTGCGCCCGGTGCAGTTTTACGGCCGGGCATGGTTCCGCTTTTGGAAACCAAAGCCTGATTTTCGCCCGCCTCCTCCGCGCACCCGGCCTTCCGGCCCGTGGGAACGGCCCGCCCGGCGCCCGCCCTCCTTGACCGGCCCCCGCCACTGGGTGTTCCTGAATGAGGCGGGCCGCCTCGATGAGCTGGGTTGGGACGGTCCCGAGCGCGAAAAGCTGTGGCGCTACCACCAGCATTATTTTGACGACCTGAACGCCCTGGATGCCCCGGAGCGCCGGGCGTGGCATGCCGCCCTGGTGGACGACTGGATCACCCGCAACCCGCCCGGTCAGGGCAACGGCTGGGAACCGTACCCGCTGAGCCTGCGCGTGGTGAACTGGGTCAAGTGGTCTTTGGGAGGCGCCGGGTTGCCCCAGGCCGCTGAGCCAAGCCTCGCCGTCCAGGTGCGCTGGCTCACCGGCCGCCTGGAAATCCACCTGCTGGGCAACCACCTGTTTGCCAATGCCAAGGCGCTGGTCATGGCCGGCCTGTTTTTTGATGGCCCGGAAGCCGACTCGTGGCTCGCCAAGGGACTGAAGATACTCGCCCGCGAAGTGCCCGAACAGCTGCTGCCCGACGGCGGCCACTTTGAGCGCAGTACCATGTACCATGCCCTGGCGCTGGAAGACATGCTGGACCTCGTGAATGCCACCCGGTGTCTGGGCAGCCGACTGAGCGCGGAGCAACGGCGCCAGGTGGCCGGCTGGCCCGGGCGGGCCCGCGACCTGCACGCCTGGCTCCAAACCATGTGCCACCCCGATGGCGAGATCAGCTTCTTTAATGACGCCGCCTTCGACATGGCGCCCCGCGTCGCCGAACTCGACTCCTATGCACGCCGGATCCTCGGCAACGTCACGCCCTCCGTGCCATCGCCCCTCGTCAACCTGCAGGACAGTGGCTATGTGCGGCTGGCCCATGGCCCCGCGGTGGCCTTGCTGGACGTCGGCCCGGTCGGCCCGGACTACCTGCCGGGTCACGCCCATGCCGACACCCTGAGTTTCGAGCTGTCAGTCGGGGCCCACCGGGTGCTCGTCAATTCGGGCACGTCATGCTACGGGAACAGTGCCGAACGGCTGCGCCAGCGCGGCACGGCCGCCCATAACACGGTCGTGGTCAACAACCAGGATTCGTCGGAAGTCTGGGGCGGGTTCCGCGTCGCACGCCGGGCCCGCCTGCTGCGCCGGCACCTCCGTCAGACGGCGGACGCCACCGAGGTGCACGCCGCCCACGACGGCTACACCCGGCTTCCCGGCAAACCCATCCACCACCGCTCCTGGCGCCTGACGGCGGACGGCATGTCGGTGAGCGACCGGGTGGAAGGCCGCCACCACTGCGCCGAAGCCCGGTTCCACTTCCACCCGTCCGTGTCAGTGCCAGGAGGCGCCGATCCGGACAAAGGAACCGCCACGCTGCCCGATGGAACCACCCTGTCCTGGCGGCTGGAGCGTGGCCGGGCCCGGCTGGAAGCCAGCACCTGGCATCCGCGGTTCGGACACACTGAACCCAATGTCTGCCTGGTCGCATCACTGGTGGCGGGCCGCAGCACCGTGCATTTCCAATGGGCACCGGCAAGGGATTGAGCACGAGCACGCCTCCAAATGCATATTCTATTTCTCACCGACAACTTCCCGCCCGAGGTGAATGCCCCGGCCAGCCGCACCTTTGAGCACTGCCGGGAATGGGTCAACGCCGGGCATCAGGTGACGGTCATTACCGGCGCGCCCAACTTTCCCAAGGGCAAGGTGTTGGGAGGATACCGCAACCGCCTCTGGCAACAGGAAACCATGGAGGGCATCCGGGTCATCCGGGTCTGGACCTACATCACCGCCAACGAGGGATTCGCCAAACGCACGCTGGACTACCTGAGCTACATGGTAACGGGCTTTCTCGCCAGCCTGTTGGTGCGCCGCGTTGATGTCGTCGTGGGCACCTCGCCGCAGTTCTTCACTGTCTGTGCCGCGTGGGCAGCCGGCCTGTGCAGGCGGGTGCCGTGGG
>JALRGF010000725.1 GCA_023253495.1 Verrucomicrobiales bacterium | reverse complement strand
CGATGACGCAAAAAGGGATCACCTTTGACCTTCCCGCGATCGAGGCGGCGCGGGGCGGGCGGCAGGCGGTCGCCTTCACGGCGGTGGCCGGTGAGTCGCGGATGCAGACCGGTGGCACGGTGGCGGCGATCGTGCTGGTGGACGGGGTCGAGGTGTTCCGGCGCACCGGCATTGCCAACAACGAACAGGTGATCGACGTCAGCCTGCCGGCCGACGCACGCTTTCTGACGCTGATCATGACCAATTCGGACGGCAACAACGCCAATGACCACGGCTTTTTCGCCGATGCGTTCGTGCACCTCGAGGCGGCGGCCGGCCCGGGTGGCGGCCCGGCGGTGGTCGGGCCGTATGCCGGCGGGTTGTCCGGCGACGGCGAGTCGCTGGTCCTGCGGGATGCCGGTGGCAATGTGGTGGATGCCGTCGACTACCGGACCGAGTTTCCGTGGCCGGTGGCGGCGGGCGGGGAAGGCAGTTCGCTCGAGCTGCAGCACCCGTCGCTGGACAACGATCTGGCGGGCAGCTGGCGGTCGTCGGCCGGCGCGCCGACGCCCGGGGCCCGTAATTCCGTGTTTACGGAGAATGCGGCACCGCAGATCCGGCAGGTGGCGCATGCGCCGAAGATGCCGGCGGCCGGCCGGCCGTTGACGATCACGGCGCGGGTGACCGATCCGCAGGGGGTGGGTGCGGTCGGGCTGCACTACCAGCTGGTGGTGCCGGGGGCGTATATCCCGTCGCATCTGGCGCTGACCACCGCCCAGGTGATCGCGAACCCGTCTCTGCCGCGCACGCCCAATCCCGAATTCGAGAACCCGGCGCGCTGGGTGACGGTACCGATGGTCGATAACGGGACCGGCGGCGATGCCACGGCTGGCGACGGCGTATTCACTGCGGTGGTGCCCGGGCAGGACAACCGCACCCTGGTGCGGTACCGGATCACCGCGACCGACACCGCGGGCAGCGCGGTGCGGGTGCCGTATGCCGACGACCCTTCGCTCAATTTCGCGGCTTACGTGTACAACGGGGTGCCCGACTTTGTGGCGGCGACGCGCTCAGTGACCGGCACGGTGCCGTACGTGCATTCGCGGGAGATCCTGACCTCGCTGCCGGTGTACTCGCTGCTGACGACATCCGCCGACCTGACCAAGTGCATGGCGTACAATGGCGCCGACCAGATCCCGGCGAACAATTTTGAATCGCGCGAGGCCTTCAACTGGAACGGGACTTTTGTTTACGATGGAGAAGTCTATGACCATATCCGCTACCGCCTGCGTCAGCGCAACGACCGGTACGGCGGTGCCGGCAAGCGCAGTTTCCGGTTCCGTTTCAACCGCGGGCGGTATGCGCAGTTTTATGACTTTGAAGGCAATGCGTATCCGGAGAAATGGCGCACGCTGAACAGCCACAAAATGTCCGCCCGCGGCGGCCCGAACCTCGGCCTCCATGAAATGGCCAATTCCTATCTCTGGCGCCTCTTCGGGGTGCCGTCCCCGTCGACCCACTGGTTTCACTTCCGGGTGGTCGACGCCGCAGACGAGGCGCCCGCCGGCGCAAACGGCCAGCATCTCGGTGACTTTTTCGGGCTGATGCTGGCCCTCGAGGATTATGACTCGCGCTTTCTGAGCAGCCGCAACCTGCCGGACGGAAACATCTACAAGCTCAACAGTTATATCCTCAATGGCAATGAGGTGCAGCGCTTCCAGGCGGGCGACAGTGTGTCTGACGGCAGCGACTTCTACAACATCCTGAACAACCTGCGCGCCGCGCGCCCCGCCGAGTGGCTGAATACGTATGTCGATTACCCGGCATGGTACCGGTATCATGCGGTGGTCGATGCGGTGCGCCACTACGACGTCCAGCCGAATACCGCCGAACATCTGAAGAACCGGGCCTGGTACTTCCGTCCCGATCCATCCAATCCGCTCGGAAAAATGATCACTCTGCCCTGGGATTCCGACACCAGCTGGGGCCCGAACTGGAATGGAGGCGAGGACTTTTCCAAGGCTGCCGCCATCACCGCGAACAAGGCGGATTTCGTGCGCGACTACCGCAACGTGGTCCGGGAATTCCGTGACCTCGTCTGGCAGCGCGACCAGATCGAGCCGCTGCTCAATTATTTTGAAACCAGGGTGGCGCCATTCCACCTCGCCGATCGCGACCGATGGACCGGCGCGCCGGCGGCGGCCGGCAACCAGACTGACGGGCCGTTCTCCGCAAAGGTGGCGGACATGAAGAAGTTCGCGTTTGTCGGAGGCAGCTGGGACGGCGGCAGCGACGACCCCCAGGACGCGCAGTCGAAGGACACCGGCATTTCCGGGCGCGAGGGGAGGGACGCGTTTCTCGATTACCTGCAGAATGATGCGGCCATACCCGCCACTCCGGTGGCGCGCTATACCGGGGCCGCCGGGTATCCGCTCAACGGCCTGACCTTTGAGACATCCGCCTTCAGTGACCCTCAGGGTGACGGGACCTTCGGGGCGCTGGAGTGGCGGATCGCCGAATACCAGCCGGATGCCATCCAGCCGGACGACGAAGTGCTGGTGGCGGCGAAGTCGCAGTGGAAATACGACGACACCGGGGTCGACCGCGGTACGGCGTGGCGGCAGCCCGGGTATGATGATTCGGCGTGGGCGGCGGGGGCGGGCGAACTCGGGTACGGCGAGACCGGTCTGGGCACCACGCTGGGCTGGGGCGCGTCCACGACCAACCGTCATCTGACTTATTATTTCCGCAAAAAGATCACGGTGACAGATCCCGGGCGCTTCACCGGTTTCCGGCTCGGGGTGCGGCGGGACGACGGGGCGGCGGTGTATGTCAATGGCGTGGAGGTTTTTCGCTCTGCGTTGCCGGCGGCACCGGCAGAGATCACGTTTCAGACGCGGGCGACCAGCGATGCCAATGGCACCAATGAAACGACGTATTTCGGCACCGTGGTGCCAGCCGGGGTGTTCGTGGAAGGCGAGAACACCATTGCCGTCGAGGTCCACCAGTTTTCCCCGACCAGTACCGACTTGCGCTTTGACCTCACGCTGGGCGGCATCTTCCCGCAGCCGCCGCAACCGGACCGCCTGATCTGGGAGTACGAGCACCGGTGGAAATCACCGGAGCTCACCGCATTTGCGCCGTCGATCACGATACCGGTGAGCGCGGTGCGCGAGAACCGGACATACCGGGTGCGGGTGCGTCACCGCGATGCCACCGGGCGGTGGAGCCACTGGTCGGCGCCGGTGGAATTCATGACCGCGCCTCCGGGCATCCAGCCGCTGCTCGAGCATCTGGCGGTCTCCGAAATCATGTATGATCCGGCCCCGGAGACGCCGGCCGAGGCGCTGGCCGGCTGGACCGCGCAGCACTTTGAATGGATCGAGCTGGAGAATCGAAGTGCCACCCTGACGCTCGACCTCAGCGATCTGGCCTTCACCAAGGGGGTGGACGTGAGCCTGGCACCAGGCACCACCCTGGCGCCGGGAGCACGGTGTCTGGTCGTCCGCAACGCGGCCGCCTTTGCGCTGCGATACGGGGCGGCCGGGCCGGTGGTCGGCGAGTTCACCACCTCGCGCCTGAGCAATACCGGCGAGGAATTGAAACTTTCGTACGGCGGCGGCGTGCCGGTGCGGGAATTCGTCTTCAGTGACCAGGCGCCGTGGCCGGCGGGCGCACGCAATACCGGGGCGTCGATTTCATTTCTGCCGGCGGTCGCCCTGGATGCGCAGGGCGACGGCCTGCAATGGCGCGCCGGTCCGGCCACCCCGGGCGCGGCCAACCAGTTTCCCGCCGGCTGGACGGCGTGGGCCTCGAGTTATTTCGACCCGCTGGGCGGCAGCTTCGCGGCCCGCAGCGAGCCATACGCCGATCCGGATGGCGACGGCCAGCTCAATGTGATCGAGTATATCCTCGGCTCATCGCCGGCGCATGGGTCGTCGACGGGCTCGGTGGAAACCGGAGTGGTCGACGACGGCGGTCGGAAATACCTGTCGCTGAGCTGGTGGGGGCGGCCGGAGGTCACGGTGGTACCGGAGGCGGGCGACGGCCTGCGTTCGTGGCTGCCGGTGTCACTGGTCGAAACCGCCCGCACTCCGATGCCCGACGGCTCGATTCGGATCACCGCGCGCGACACCGTGCCGCTCGGGATTCAGGACGGGCGCTTCCTGCGCCTGCGGGTGACCCGGCCGTGAGGCGGGCACCGGGTCAGGGACACGGACCACGGACCACGGACCACGCTTCTGGTATCCCTCCGGGATGCGTGGCCGGGAGAACGGGATCCGGAGGTCTGCGCTCCGCTCCGACCTCCGGCTATGCTCTGGCATCCCTTCGGGATGAGAGCGGATGGGGCGCAGGGGAGAGTGTCCGTGCGGGATGAGAGCGGAAGGGGCGCAGGGGGGGTGAAGAGGGTAAGGGTGCGAGGGGAGGGGAGAGTGGGTGTCTTCAGTTCAAAACAATCGATGAAACCCCCTCAAGGATAGGACCGGAGAGTGGGTGTCTGTCATCGGTCGAGCTTGGTATTGATTCGTTTTGAGCCCGGGTGGATGGTTGCTCGATGATGCGGAGTGTGATGTGCGTGGTGGCGGTGCTTGGCTGGTGGCTGGGCGGGGTGGGGTGGGCCGACGGCCCGCCGGAGCGGTGGGCGATGCCGGAACCGGTACGCACGGTGGTGGTGACGCAGACGATGGTGATACCGGCGGGCACCGAGGTGGATTTCGGCTACACGCGTCTGGTGCCGGCGCGGTCATTGGGGGACGGGAGCCAGCGTGAGGCGCAGCGGCCGGTGATGGTGTTGATGAAAGGGGCGAGTGTGCGCCGGCTGATTATCGGGCGTCCGGGTGCGGACGGCATCCACTGCCGCGGAAAGAACGTCCTGCGGGACGTGTGGTTCGAGGACGTGGGGGAGGATGCGGTGACGGTCGAGGGGGCGGACGTCCGGTGGATCGGTGGCGGGGCGCGCCGGGCGGAGGACAAGATCGTGCAGATGAATCATGCGGGCCCGTTCCGGGGCGAGAATCTGTTTTTCCAGGACTTTACCACCGGGGTCCGGGGAAATGGCAATGCCGCTTTCCGGCGCACGCCGTTCCGGGTGATCCTGCGTGACGTGGGTGCGCGGCGCGGGCAATGCCTCGTGCGTTTTTCCAACCCCCCGGCCCGGGCCGAGCTGCGCGGGCTTTACCTGAAGGAAATGGCCCGGGTCGGGCGCGCGGACGGCGGTTCCAGGATCGTGTGGCGTGACCGGAAGGAGGAGGGAGGGTGAGGGAAGGGACCGGAGAGAGGGAAGGGACCAGAGAGACCTGAAGGACCCGAGCGAAGGGACCCGAGGGACGCGAGGGACAAGGGGCGGCTGCCATCCCTCAGGTCCCTCAGGTCTCTCAGGTCCTTTCCCTTGCTGGCGGCCGCCTTATCTGAGCACTTCGCGCAAAGCGGCGAGCACGAGGTCGACGTTGCGGAGAGTGGCGCCGTGGCCCATCAGGCCGATTCGCCACGCCTTGCCGGCCATGACGCCGAGGCCGGCGCCGATCTCGATGCCGTAGTCGTCGAGCAGCCGGCGGCGGACGGCGGCGTCCTCGGCTCCCTGGGGGATGTGGAGGCAGTTGAGGGTGTGGAGCGAGTGGTCGGGCACGTAGCGGATACCCATGGCTTCGAGGCCGGAGCGCAGGCGCTGGTGCATGGCGGCATGGCGGGCAATGCGGGCGTCCAGTCCCTCCTCGAGCACGATGGCCAGCGCCTCGTTCAGCGCGTAAGTCATGTTGATCGGCGCGGTGTGGTGGTAGACGCGCCCGCCGCCGCCGGAGGTGTAGTATTTGCGCAGCATCGAGACATCGAGATACCACGACTGCGGTTTGGTGCGGCGCGCATCCATCACGGCGAGAGCGCGGTCGCCAAAGCTGACCGGTGCGAGCCCGGGCGGGCAGCTCAGGCATTTCTGGGTACCGCTGTAAATGGCGTCGATCCCCCAGTCGTCGACCCGCAGCTCATGGCCGCCGAGGCTGGTGACGGCGTCGACGACGAAGAGGGCTCCGGCGTTGTGAACCAGGTCGGCCAGTCCCTCGAGCGGCTGGTGAGCGCCGGTGCTGGTTTCCGCGTGGACGAGGGCGACGAGTTTGGCTTTCGGGTGGCGGTCGAGGGCCTCGGCGACCTGATCAGGGGTGATGATCTCGCCCCAGGGCGCCTCCATGGCATGAACGGTGGCCCCGCAGCGTTCCATGACGTCCTTCATGCGGCCGCCGAAGACGCCGTTCACACACACGATCACCTCGTCGCCGGGCTCGACGAGGTTCGTGGCGACGCACTCCATCCCAGATCGGAAGAGC
>JALRGF010000722.1 GCA_023253495.1 Verrucomicrobiales bacterium | reverse complement strand
GGCGGGGGCGGTCGCTGGCCGCGCCGCGGCGGGCGGAGCTGGGGGCGGTGGTGCGGGTGGAGGCGGGCGGGGGGAAATCGGTGGTCGATGAAGGCCTGGCCACTTTTTTTGCCGGACCGGCCAGTTACACGGGCGAGGATGTGGTGGAATTCACCGGTCATGGCGGTGTGCTGGTGACGCGCCGGGTTTTGGAGGCGGTGCGGGCGGCCGGGGCGCGGCTGGCCGAGCCCGGGGAGTTCACGCAGCGGGCGTTTCTGCATGGCAAGCTGGACCTGACGCAGGCGGAGGCGGTGATGGATCTGATTTCGGCGCAGACCGACCTCGCGCTGCGGGCGGCGCGTGAGCAGCTTTCCGGGCGTCTCGGGAGCCGCCTGGAATCCTTGCGGGCGGACATCCTCGGGTTGCTGGCGCACGTCGAGGCATTCATTGATTTTCCGGAGGAAGACATTGACCCCGACACCGGAGCGGTTTTGTGCGGGCGGGTGAAGGCGGCGCGGGCGGAGGTCGATCGCCTGCTCGCCACAGCCGACCAGGGACGGATCCTGCGCGAGGGGGTGGCCACGGTGCTGGTGGGGGCGCCGAATGTCGGAAAATCCAGCCTGCTCAACCGCCTGCTCGGGTTTGAACGGGCGATTGTCAGCGAGGTCGCCGGGACCACGCGTGACACCGTGGAGGAAGTCATCAACCTGCGCGGGCTGCCTCTGCGGCTCATCGACACGGCCGGAATGCGCGAGGCGTCCGACCCCCTGGAGCGGGCTGGCATTGAGCGGTCGCGGGCCGCGCTGGAGCGGGCCGGGCTGGTCCTGGAACTGGCCGACGGTTCGAAAGCGCGCACGGATTTCCATCCGGTCGCCGCCGCCGCCACCACCCCGCACCTGCTCGTACTCAACAAGGCGGATCTCGGAGAAGATCCTTCGTGGGCGGGCGCCGCAGCGGTGCGGGTTTCCTGCACGACAGGTTCCGGCTTGGACGAATTGGCGGAGTCCATTGAGTCGCTGCTGACCGGAGGCGGAGCCGCCTGGGGGCCGGACCACGTGGCCATCAACGCCCGCCATCAGGCCTGCCTGCAGCGTGCCCGCACCGGTCTGGATGCCGCCCTCACCCTGCTCGCCGCAAACCAGCCGCCGGAACTCGTCGCCGAGGAACTGCGCAGCGCGCTGCAGGCGGTCGGCGAGGTGGTCGGACCGGCCGACGCCGAAGAGCTGCTCGGAGTCATTTTCGGGCGCTTCTGCATCGGAAAATGAAAGTCTCCGGGCCGACCGTACGCGCGGAGCCGGAGCTGTGAGCGGAGCACGGGGTGACGGCTCCTTTGCGGGGACGGCGGTCGCCCGCGGTGCCGTCCGCTAATTCGCCCGCTTGTTGAAGCGCTGCATCAGCTCGTTGTAGGCCCGGGTGCGCTGGTTGAGCTCCTCGAGAGCGCGGTCGCGTTCCGCGGTGACCTGCTGCAGCCGGGCATTGGCTTCGGTGATGGCCTGGTTCTGGGCTTCCACTTCGCGGGCGCGTTCGCCCGTCGCCGCCCCCGCTCCGGCCAGCTCTTTCTGTGCGGCCGTCAGGGCGTCAGTGGTCTCGATCAGCCGGGCTTCGGTATCGGCGCGGAGCTGGGTGAGCCGGGCGATTTCCTTCTCGAACGCCCCGGCCCGGGTGACCGCCTCAAGACGCGCGTCGGATTCCTCCCGGAGCCGTGCGTCCGCCTCGGCCAGACGCTGCCGGAAGACAGCTTCGCGGCGCCACTGGGCCACGCAGACGACGCAGAGGCCGAGCGACACCACAAGCAGGGCGGAAACCGGGGTGATTTTCATAACATCATGCCATCATCGCATCACCGCATCACCGGGCCCTGAGGCGCGGCATCCGCGAGCACGTTGAAAGCGACCTTCGTGAATCCGGCCCGCCGCACCTCGTCGAGCACCCGCACCATGTCGGCATGCCGCGTTTCCGCATCGCCGCTGATATAGACCGGGGTGGCCGGCTGGAGCCGGTGACGCTCGGCCAGCCGCGCCTGCAGGTCGGGCAGACTGACCGGATCTTTGTCAAAAAAGACATCTCCGGACGCCGTGACCCCGAGGGTGATCATGTCGGGTTTGAAATCCTTCTGCGCCGTGGCGGCCACCGGCAGGTTCACGCCTACCGTCTGCTGTTTGGTCATGGTCAGGCTGACCATCATGAACGAGGCCAGCAGGAAGAACATCACGTCGATCAACGGGATGATTTCCAGGCGGGTGCGCCGCACGGGCAGAGGTGATCGGATCTTCATCGGGATCTCAGCTCAGGCCTGCGGCGGCCGGCCTTCCGGGGCCACGGTGTCCGCCGAGCCCCGGCGCCCGGCGAGGATGAGCACGTTGTTGGCCGCCGCTTCCAGATCGAACTGCAGCGAGGCCAGCCGGCTGTGGAAATAGTTCATCGGAATGAGCGTGACAATGGCGATGCCAAGACCCGCGGCCGTGGCAATCAACGCTTCACCGATGCCCCCGGTGACTTTTTCCACCGCCAGCTCGGCGGATCCGATCGACGTGAACGACCCCATGATACCCGTCACCGTGCCGAGCAGCCCGAGCAGCGGGCCGAGCGTGACAATCGTATCCATGGCCCCGAGAAACCGGCCGGCCGCCCGCAGTTCCTGGCCCGACGCCACCTGCAAGGCCCCTTCCATCGAGGTATGCGGGTGATTGAGCCCCTGATGCACCATGCGCACCACCGGGTCCGCCGCGCCGGCCGACCGACGCACCGCCTCCTCCAGCTTCCCTTCTTCCAGCGCCTCGTACACCGACTCCAGAACCCGCGGTGCGCGCTGCCGCGTCAGCGCCACCCACCACCAGAGTCGCTCGACAATCAGACAGACCGCCACCGCCGCCACCACGAGGATGGGGTACATGATCGGACCACCTTCGTCGATGTAATGAAGCAGAATGTTGCCGAGGAACATGAGAAAAAATCAGGTCAGAAAAACGACGGCCCGCCTCAACGAAGCTTGAAATGAACCGGCAGCCGGAAACTGCCGACCTGCCCGGTAGCCGCACGCCAGTGCCTCCGCACCCAGGCCGCCGCCGCCCGGTCCAGATCGGAAAACCCGCTGCTCCGTCCGACCGTGGCACTGGTCACCCGGCCGTCCGCACCAAACACAATCTGCAGTTGCACCGTCCCCTGCTGCCCGCGCCGCCGCGCCTCCGCCGGATACGGCGGCGTGGGGAAATACCCCGCCGTCCGCCCGCGCCCCGCTCCCGCAACCGCACCTCCCGCTCCCCCCGCACCCGCTCCCTGCGTGGATCGGCCCGCTCCCGCAACCGCTCCCTCCCGGCCACCCGAAACCACCGACGGACGCGCCGCCCCCGCCGCCGCCGCCCGGCGTACCGGCGCCCGCTCCGCCCGCCTT
>JALRGF010000682.1 GCA_023253495.1 Verrucomicrobiales bacterium | reverse complement strand
CCGAACAAGGAAAGATGATGCAGCGCTTCCTCGAACACGCCGCCCGCCCGCGCTGCCTCATCAACCCCCATTGTCAGTACTTGCGCGGCATTCGGCCCCTGGAGTGCGGCCGCCAGCCGGACCCACGCCGGACGGCGCGCCACCCGGGAAAGGTGCAGCTCATCAATTTCCCCGACCATGCCCGGGGTGGCCGCGGGATCGGCGGGGGTGGGCACACCGATCTGCAGCGGGCCGCCGAGGCCGGGAAGCCCGGCGGCCAGCGGGGTGCCGTAGAGCTGGCCATCGAGATACAGGGTGGTTTCGGTCGTGGTGACGGTGAGCGCAAGATGGCGCCAGCTCCCCGCGACCAGTGCCTCGGCGGGAGCGGTGCGCTGCACGCCGGCCGTCCCAGTGACATCCGCATAAGGCACACCATTGTTGAGCCCGAGAGTCAGACCGGCAGTGCCGTCGCCCTGACTGAAAAGGACCGCGTCGGGAGACAGCGTGGCGGGCTTGACCCAGAGCGAAAGCGTGAATCCGTCAGCTCCCCAGTTCAGGCTTTCCGAGGCCGGCACGGCCACTCCCCCGCGCCCGTCGAGACGCAGCCCGCCGCCGATCATGGCGCCTTCGCTGACCAGACCCGGCGCCGCACCGGTATGGCCATTTCCGGAAGCGTCCGCCGGGGCGGCACCGTTGTCGCTGAAATGATAGACCAGACTGGTCGCGGCGTCATAGGTGGCCTTGCCATCAGCGACTGCCACCGCCTTGCTCCCGGCGGTGTTGCCGGTGTAGATCCAGAACGATGTCGGTCCGCCGACCTTGACTTCGGGAAGCCGCACCCAGGCAAAGGCCTCACCCATCAGGGGATCATATTTTTCCAGATGATACGGGAGCAGTGATTTGCCGTCAGCACTGACAAAACGCAGGTCGCTGCCATCTTCCTTGGCCAGGGCAAACGGATACTCACCCTCGACCAAGCGCACCAGCACCGCCGGTTCGGCCACCGCCTCCGTCAGGCCGGCACCACCGGCCCCGCCGGTCACGGTGACCGGCTTGCGCACCGACCATTCCTTGTCCCACCACGGCGCGGGGTCACCATCGTCGGCGGCGCGAACCGCGGACGGAATGCCCCCGGTCAGCAGGGCCAGCAGCGGAACCAGCGGCCGGAGCAGACGACGGGAATTGAAGATGGAAGCGGTCGGGAACATGAGTCGAAAAAAATGCGGTCGGAAATGAGTCGGAGGCATCAGTCAGAATTCGGTCCAGAGGCGGAACGTCAGTCGCCAGTCACCGCGCCCGGTGCGTCCCTCGTCGAGGAGCGGAAAACCGGCATCGAGCGAGCCATTCAGGTGGTTCCAGAGCTGGAATCGGGTACCGACCCCGACACTCGCCAGCTCAAACCGCCCGTTCTGTTCCGGCAGCGGGTCGTTGAGGGTAAGCACACCGCCGTCCACAAAAGCATGGAGCCGCCACTCGTTCCCGGAGGCCGGGACCTCGTCCGCAGCCGCCCCAACGGCATCGTCATTCTCCGTGTCTTTTGACGCCTTACCGCGTCCGAGCAGCGACGGTGAACGCACCTCCAGGGTGCCGAAAAGAGCGTTGTCACCCAGAGCTTCGGATTCGAGGTACCCGCGGGCATTGCCCAGACCGCCGCCCGCGTACTGCTCGCTGTTGATCAACGGCTGCGTGGCCGCCTGCCCCTGCACTTTCAGGTACGCCTGCAGTCCCCCCGGCAGGTCGTGGGTGTGCGCCAG
This sequence comes from Verrucomicrobiales bacterium, assembly GCA_023253495.1. Taxonomy (GTDB): domain Bacteria; phylum Verrucomicrobiota; class Verrucomicrobiia; order Verrucomicrobiales; family V1-33; genus CAJBME01. The sequence continues at coordinate 10,158 of JALRGF010000682.1, read as the reverse complement.
GTCGCCGCGCACGTGCATCCAGCTCCCGCGCGCGTCAAACCGCTTGTTGTCATACTCCAGCCAGTCCCCGCCCAGACCGCGCAGGCCCACCGTCGCGGCAAGGTTGAATTCCGTCAGACGCCGCGGCTGCAACCAGGTCGCACCATAACTGACAACCAACGGATAATAATCAATGGGTGTGGCAACTGTCTGGTCCCCCAATCGCACGTCCTCGGCAAAATCCTTGTAATCAAGCCCGGCGCTCAAATTGTGAAAAAATGCGTCGCCGCCCGGCAGGGTAACAGTGGCGCGGGCCCCGAGGATGTTTCCGCGTCCGGCCACCGCCGATCCCCCGAGGGTGCTCACATCGCTGTTCTGGCGGGTGCCGAGGGCCATCAGGCTCAGGCCTTCGACCGCCGGCACCGGAGCCAGATAATAGCCCGAATACACCTCGGCATCCTCCATCCGTTCGGGAGCCAGCTGAAAGCTGAAGCCCGCGGCGTGGCCGGCCTGCCAGAGGTTGGCATAGCTGATGGCGCCATTGACCCGCAGCTCGCTGGTGTCCGGGCTGTACCGGTTGTTCAGTTCGAGGCTGCCGTGCAGCGGCAGGGTGTCTTTGACGTTGAGGTCAATATCAATGGTATCAGGCGTGACTCCGGGCTTGAGGTCAGGCGTGATCCGCCGGTCCGGCCACCTGTTCAGGGCAATCAGATCGCGCTGGACCTCGTTGAAGTCCGGCACACCGCCCTCAGCCATCGATGGGGCCTGGCGCTTGATCGTTTCCGGAGAGAAATAGCGGGCACCGCGGACCCGCAGGCGGCCGACCTTCTGCTCGACGACCTGAAGGACGACGATCCCGCGGCGGCCGCTCTGCAACGGAACCTGCACCGCCGCGCTCTGATACCCCCGGTCCCGGTACGCTTTTTCCAGGGCCGCCCGCGCCGCCTCCACATCCTCACTGGTCCGCGCCGGTCCGAGATACGGATAAACCGCCTTTTCCACATCCAGACGCGGCAGGCGTGTCGCCCCGACCACCCGGTATTCGCGAATGTAGAGGCGGGGCACCGCCTCCGGAGACGGTGCGCTCAAAGCCGCCTGCTGCGCGGCGGTCAGCGGCGGCGGCAGCGGTGGCTCAGCGGCCGGCAGTACCGCCGGCAGCACCGCCACGCCCGCACCGAGCACGACACCCGCCCGGACGGGCCGGCGACAGCTCATGACTGACAGCAAATGGTGGATAACGGAAAGCACGGCGTTGATCTTCCTTAATGGCACCGGAGAGTGACTTCTCCTCAACCGGACGATTGTGACAGTTGCGTGACATCGGCTCACCCGTGATCGCGCGGATTTGTCGCAAATCTGCCGCTGTCCCGTCATTCCGTGTGACATATCCGTCACGTGACTCATAATCAAACCGGCCACACCAGCATTTCCCGATCGCTTTTTTGGAAGCCTGCCAGACGTATTTTCCATTTTTGTATCCTGAATTATCCGGTTGTCCGCAACGAGGACACGGGTCGCAAAACCGGCCTCGCTTCGCCTCCCTCAGGCGCGGCCCTGCGGCGGTTCCCCGTCACCTTTCGGCACCTTGGCCGATGACTTGCCTGCGGAAGATGGCGGACGCATTTTGGGAAACTGCTGGTTCCGTCGTGCTTCCCGATGTTCCGCACGGCGCGCGGCCTGGCGCCATTTGCTCCACCGGACAATGCTCCGGGGAACTTTGATTTCCCTCGGGAGCGCGCTCCCGCCGGGCGCGGGGGTACCGGCAAGAAAGTGCGCGGAAGATACCGGGCCAACCGGGGGATCAGGGGTATCATCATTCATGGCGGCTCCGCAGCCGGCTCGTACCTGTCTGAAATCGGAGGTACCCGCCGGAACAAAAGCGTCAGATTAGGCTGCCGGTCTCAAAGGAGCAGTGAAACTTGGTAACATTAAAGTCACAAAGAAGCCCGCCGCTGACGACCCCGGCGCCACATCCCGGCTCGGCGTCGTCGCGGTCTGAAGCAGCAGCGAGTTCCTACGGCTTCGGTTGGACCGCCAATCGGGTGAAGATCGAGGCACCGGCGGAGGGCGTCCATGGGAGGCGTACCGTGACGCGGTCGACACCGGCAGCGAAGCCGTCATTTTCCGTGGTGACGGTCACGCCGGCCGTCCCGTGGATAGCCGGTGTCCACGTGGCAAACTGGTTGGTGCTGAACTCGACGCCCGGGTTGAACGCCGCTGCCGCGTCGGTCCGGCGAAAAACAAAAACTACTGTCTCTCCCTCCCGGGTCAGAGTGGGTGCAATGTCGGCTTCGGCAGCGCGCTGGGGATGACCGCCGATCACGAATTCCACCCCGTTGTCAAGGCCGTCGCCGTCCGGGTCCGCGGCAAAGCCCGCTGAGGCGCCGGTGAGTCCGAACGTGCCGGCCCAGGTATCATAGGGATTGGACGGCGTGGAGGCCGCCTGGAAGCGCACTTCCCCGGCGGCATTGATGGAAAAAGATCCCACCAGCAGCCCCTGGCCGAGCGGGGAGTTGGGGGTGGCCGAAGCACTGGAACGGCCCATGATCCGATAAAGGTCGAGCCACGGCGTGTCGCCGCCACCCAACGCCGCCTGCACCCCGCCGGTCAGCACGTTTCCGAAGGCCGGACCACCGACCGGATTGAACACGCTCCAGTTGTTGATGTCGCCAGTCCCCTGAACGGCCCCCCGGCCGTTCGAGCCCGGGGTCGGCGGGCGCTGCGTCTCCGGCGTGATGACGTCGCTGCCGTTGAGCGTGTTGAATCCGAATTGCATCGAGGCCACCGACGTCGCCGCACTGATCACCGTCGGGCCACTCGCCAGCACCCACGGCGTCGAGGTGCCGGCCCCGGCAGCCGCCCCCCGGCTGACGTAGATCGTCGCCTTGGGATCGCCCGACACCACCCCCACCGGCCCGCCCGCCGAAGGATCACGCACCCCGGCAATGCCCCAGTAAACATCGCTGCGCCCGAACCAACCGACCCCGAAGGTCGTCGCCAGATCAGCCCCGAGCGTCGCAATCAGCCCGGTCGTGGTGCCATCACGAAATCCGGTACCGGCACCCAGATTGTACACATACGTGTTGCTTGAACCGTCGCCGCCGGTCGCCTGAAACCCGAGAATGATGTCACCCGGCGTGTAAACCATCTGAGCTCGGGCCGGTCCGGACAGGCCGGCGGAAACAACGGAAACGGTGGCCAGCAGCGCCAGCGCGGGGGTGGATGCAAGGTTCATGAGCAAAAGATGTGGACGGGTGATGAAGAGCCGGAACACAGCCCGGAAGACTCCATAATCACAAGCGGCACCGGCACCGGCAAATCACGGGCTGTGACGGTTTTGTCACGTCATGTCACTCGATTTGATTATCTCCGGATGAAAATTATGTTATTGCGTTTTTAGTTCATTATCTTGGTTTTGCGCTTTCCTTTATCCGTGACGGAAATGCTACCCAAGCCTTGTTGCCGGCATTTTGATGAATCTTATGATGGACACCGGAAACGGATCATCTGACTCGCGGACCCGGCTGTCACGGGGTCTCACCAGACTGATGCTCCGTATTCATGCCATCCCTTCCGTCACCCGCTCCGCCACGCTCATCCATCCTCTGCCCGCCACCCACATGAAACGTTTCATCACCACCTTCCGGTGCCAATCACCGGTCACCCGATACCGCCACCTTGCCGGAGGTCTTGCTCTGGGGGCCCTGCTCGCCGCTGCCCCGGCTCCCGCCGCCGTCACCTACACCACCGGCGATCTGCTCCTCGGTTTCCACACCGCTTCCGGAGTGGGATCGGGGACATCGTTCGTCTTCAACCTCGGGCCGGCCACCGACTACAAGAACAATGCCTACACCACTCCTCCGGTCAATGATATCGGCGGCGTGCTGACCTCCACGTTCGGGCCGGGCTGGTACAACCGCAACGACCTCTACTGGGGTATTGCCGCGGTGCGCGACGCCGCCGCCGGCGGACCCAACACTGTGGTCAACGGCGATCCCAAGGCAACCATTTACGTAAGCCAGGCGACCACGACGCCCGGCACCTCCACCCCGTGGTCGCTGGCCTCCGGCTCAACGGTCATCTCGGTGGCGACCTCGATTGCCACCATGCAGGGGGCGACCGGCAGCGACCTCACGTTGTCCGGCGGTTTTGAAGGCGCCCCGGAAGCCGCCGGCACCGGCGGGCGCGGCATCTTGCAGGACGAGGGTGTCTTCATCAACAGCTGGGATGAATTCAACCCGATCGGCGGCAATGCCTTCGGCAACATCCTGACCGGCGGCGTCCAGGGAGCCCTGGGCACCGGGCAGCCGTTCGCCTCCCTCGACCTCTATCGCATCGTCGGCCGTCCGAGCGCATCGGCCGTGCCCAGCGACCCCGCCGGAGAAGGACGGTACATCACCACCTTCACCCTGAACTCGTCCGGCATCATCGGCACCGTGCCCGAACCGACCGGCGTCCTGCTCCTCGGTCTGACCGGCGCTCTCGCCCTGCTCCACCGCCGTCGCGCCTGACCTTCATCCCTCCTCTCACCCGCCATCCTCCCGTCATCATCCATCATCCCCATCAAATCACCATCCAATGAACACCCGTAAACTCATCGCTTCCGGCCTGGCCGCGTTCGCGCTGGCCGGAGCCGCCGCCGCCCAGACCACCGTAATCAACATCACCGGCGCCACCGCCTTCCGCGCGGCTGCCAATACCTCGATCATCGCCCTCCTCGGCGGCTCCGGCACCACCGAATACGCCTTCGACACCACCACCGGCGCCTCCGCCGGGGCGACCAACCGCGCCATTTACCGCGGCACCGTGGCCGGCATCCCCGGCACTGTCATCGTCCGCGCCTCATGGTCGGGATCCACCGCCGGCATCGCCGCCGTCGCCGGCGGCACCCCGGTCCAGGTCTTCAAAACCACCACCACCATGACCACCGCCGGCAACGGCTTCGCCGCCACCGCCACCGACTTCGAAACGACGCCGGCCGCTTTCGCGTTTTCGGACGTCGCCCAGGCGGCTTCCACCACCCTCAGCCCGACCCTGACCGGCACGCCGGTCGGGGTGGTTCCGTTCCAGTTCGTCGCCAATCAGAGCGCCTGGAACCACCCCGGCATGAAAAACATGACCGACCAGATCATGAACGCCATTTACTCGACCTCCGAAGTGCCGCTGCACTTCTTCACCGGGGTCGCGACTGACACCAAGCGTGTGCTCGCCACCGGCCGCAACAACGGCTCGGGCTCCCGCGCCAGCGTGCTCGGCGAAACCCAGTACGGCTTCTTCCGCGCGGTCCAGCAGTTCCAGAACAACCAGACGACCCAGCACAACGGGTCGGGCCAGATCGGCCGGGTCGATTTCGTCGGGAACAACGGCAACAGCAGCAACAGCTTCCTCGCCAACCTGATGAAGGGGCAGAGCGACGCGGTCGATCTCTATGACGCCGGCGCCGAATATGAAACGGACGTCAGCTGCCTGCTGCTCACCTATCTGACGCGTTCCGACGTGATTCTGGCCACCGCTGATCCGGACGGAGACGGCCCCCTCCGTGGTGCCAAGGCGCTGACCTACAATGGTGTTGAATACTCCGACGATGCGGTCAAAAACGGTGCCTACACTCTCTGGGGGTACCAGTGGTTCTACCAGGCCCCGAGCATCACCGCCGCCGAAACCACCTTCCGCGACGTCTTCACCGCCACCATCCCCGCCAACCTCGGCACCGCCGCCATCCCGATCCCGCAAATGAACGTCACCCGCTCCGGCGGCGACGGCGGACCGATCCTGCCGTAGCCGGCACCACGGTCCCGCAGGACGTGCTCCCTCCCCTCGCCGCTTGTTGTGTCCGGCACCGGTCTCATGACCGGTGCCGGTTTTCTTTCCCTTCTTTCCCGTGAATTCCTATCCGCTCCGGGTTGCGGCTCTCATTGCTTCTGTCGCCGGCGCCGTGGTGGCGCTCTCGGTGCTGCGACCACCGCCCAGTCCCGGCCCTGATCCACCATCCTGGTCAGGCCGCGAAGCGGCCGTCTCCCGGTCCCACCCGCCGGCTGGATCAGCCGCCCCCGCCGTGCCGGACGCAAAGAAAGCGCTGCGGAATCCTGACCCCGGCAGCAGAAAGCTCCCGCCCCCGTCGATTTCCGCGCGTGATCACATCAGTCCGCGGCGACCGCATCCCGCCACCATTCCCACGCCGCCAGACCCCGCGGAATCCCCGGTCGTCCGCTCCCGCGCGACGCGGCCGACGCGTGATCACCTCAAGCACCCGCTGACCCGCCACTCCCCTGCTCTTGACACCCGGGCCCGAATCCCGTTGGCCGCCCCCATCGACCCGCCGGTCTCAGTTCCTGAGGACGACCGCACGCCCGTCGATCCGCCGCTTTTTGTACCGTATTCACCACTGGATCCATCCGCGCCGGCCACCCTGCCCGCCGCGCTGGCCGCCGGGTCACCCGACGTCGCTGCCGACAGCGCCCTCGTCGCCGAAACCGCCCGGCTCACCCGGACATTTTTTCAGTCGATCGACGGCTTCGCGCAGGACCCGCACGACACCGACTACCAAAACCGATGGTTCCAGGCCCAGGAGGAAAACGACGCCCGCATGCGGGCCAGCCTCGGTGGTCACGCGTGGCTCATCCGCCATCGCGAAGCCCACCGTCAGGCACGGGAAGCGGACAGCATTGAGAACGGCGGAGGTCGGTAGTCCCGCCGGGCAAAGCGGAACCGTCGGCCCGGCGCGGAAGCCCGGGCCGGCTGCTGCGCTGCTATTCGAGCGCAAATTTCGGGTTCTGCCCGAGGAACGTCCGCGGGTTCTGGTACAGCACGCGGTCGATGAACGCATCGTCGTACCCGCGCCGCCGCAGTTCCAGCGCCGTCTTCGGGACCGCCAGCGGGTCGCTCACCCCCCAGTCGCACGCGCTGTTCAACCACAGGCGCTCGTGGCCGTACAGCTCAAGTATATCAATGGCCCGGTTCGGTGTGGTCTTCGACTCCGGGTACAACGTGATCCCGGCCCAGAATCCGGCGTCCAGCACCATCGGGGCCGTGTGCTCCTCGACGTGGTCGATGATCACCCGCGCCGGATCAATGGCGGAATGGTTCCTGAGCGCATCCAGAATCAACCGCGTGCCCTTGAGCTTGTCCTCGAGATGCGGCGTGTGCACCAGAATCATCTGACCGTGGTCGGCCGCCAGCTGGATGTGATGCTCCAGCACCTGCAGCTCGTTCCGGCTGTTCTTGTTCAACCCGATTTCGCCGATGCCGAGCACCGACGGCCGGTCCAGCAACGGCGGAATCAAGGACAACACCTCACGCGCCAGTCCCAGGTCCTCGCTTTCCTTCGGGTTGAGACACAGCCAGCAATAATGCTTGAGATGAAACCGTGCCGCCCGCTTCGGTTCGTAATCGGTCAGCTGACGGAAATAATCCGCAAAACCATCCGCCGAAGAGCGGTCAAACCCCGCCCAGAACGCCGGCTCGCAGATGGCCACACACCCGGCATGCGCCATCGCCGCATAATCATCAGTGGTCCGGCTCACCATGTGGCCGTGGGGTTCAATGTATCGCATGGACGGAAAGAAGCGGAAAAATGAAGGATGAAGGATCCGGAAGAAAACGCACTTCAGGAGGCAGCCGCCCCGTACCGCCCCGCCCACGCCCCGGTCGCCCCCTGCACCGTGGCCGCCGGAATCGGCTCCGCCGAGGGGTCGCTCAGCGACTCCAGAATCGCCCGCACCCGCCCGGGCCCGCCGGCCGCCAGCAGCGGCAACGCGTCCCGCAACGCCCGCACCCGGAAATCATCCGCCTGCCCGTGCCTCTCGACCCGGTCAAAAAACGCGGCCACCTCAAGCAGCTTGGAGCGCGCATCCATAAACCCGTGATCCACCAAAGAAGGACTGGTCTTCATCGGCCCACGATACTCCGGCGCCACCCGCCGACAAGTGCCGAGCACCACGTCCTCGAGGCACTTCGCCAGGCACCCCTCCCGCAGGGATGCCAGAGCATAGCCGGAGGTCGCAGCAAAGCGCAGACCTCCATATCCCGCACCACACCCTCCATCCCGCAGGGATGCCAGAGCATAGCCGGAGGTCGCAGCAAAGCGCAGACCTCCGGTTGACCGCCCCCCCACCACGCATCCCGGAGGGATGCCGGAAAAAACCCCGCCGCGCCACACCCAACCTAACGATGATACGGCTCCCCGCGCTTGAGGGTGTACACGCGATACAAAGCCTCCAGAAAAACCACCACGGCCAGCTCGTGCTGGAGCGTGAGCGTGCTCAGGCCGAGCACCATGTCAGCCCGGGCCCGGGTCGCGTCGTCATGGCCGTCGGAGCCGCCGATGAGCACGGTGATGTGTTTGACCGCCCCCATTTCCCAGCCGTCCACTTTTTGGCGGAAGGCGGCGGTGGTGAGTTGCGCGCCGCGTTCGTCGAGTACGAGCCAGAAGTGCCCGGCCGGCTTGGCGGCCGGCAGCGCCTTGACCACGGACCAGGTGAAATCCGTCTGACGCTGCAACCGGCGGAGGTATTCCTCGGCTCCGAGCCGGGCGTACTCCAGGGCGGGTTTGCCGACAGTGAGCATATTCCATTTCATGACGGACATTCTCATTGGCGCCGGGCAGCTGCCTTCGCAATGATCCAACGCGATGCGCCAGTATGAATGTCCGCAATGTTCAGCTCCAGTGGGTTTTGCCACTCCCGGGGCCGTCTTCGCGGTCTGCGCGAGCTGCCAGTCGATGGTGGTGCGGCGCGACGTCACGCTGGAATCGATCGGCACCATGGCGCAACTGCCGCCCGATCACACGCCGCTGCAGGTCGGCGCGACCGGCGAGTGTGACGGCCGGAAGTTCACCCTGCGCGGGCGGATGCGGTTGACCTGGGGCGACGGGTCGTGGAACGAATGGCATGCTGAATTCCACGGTGGCTCCTACGGCTGGGTGGCTGAAGCGCAGGGGACGTTTGTCATTTCCGAAGCCGTCGCGTTCCCTCCCGGGGTGCGGAGCGACGCGCCGGGCATGCGGGCCGGCGAGCGGGTGGTGCTCGGTGGCGCCGGATACAAGGTGCTCGACGTCAAGGAAGTTCGTGTCATTGCGGGCGAGGGCGAACTCCCGTTCGTCGCCCAACCCGGCGAACACTGGATCAGCGCGGAATTGGCCGGCAACGGCAGCGATTTTCTGGGACTGGAGTGGGGCCGCGACGGCACCCGCGCCTACCGTGGCCGATGGGTGCAGCCGGAGGAAATCACCTGGCAGGGGTTGCGGCCGGTGCCGGGATGGAACGGCGAGCCGCTGACCACCGAACGGCGCCAGTCGGAAGCCCTCAACTGCCCGGTCTGCGCCGGCGTGATCGGGCTTCGCGCGCCCGGCCAGACCATGGCCATCCGCTGCACCCATTGCGGATCGATCGTCGACACCAGCCAGCCCCAGCCGGAGGTCGTGCAAAAAGTCGCCAAGGCCGTCCAGCAGAAACCGCCAGTCCTGCCGCTCGGCCGCCGCGGCACCCTGCGCGGGACCGAATGGCTGGTCCTCGGCCACCTGCGGCGCGAGGATCCATATTCAGCCTGGTCCGAATACCTCCTCTACAACCCGTGGGCCGGCTTCTCGTGGCTCACGGAATGGAACGGCCACTGGAACCGGGTCCGCCGCGTGCTCACCCAGCCGGTCCCGTGCTTCCCGCAAGCCAGCCTGAACAACCACTCGGCCGTCATCCTCGATGGCGCCACCTACCGGAAGTTCGCGCACGAGGAGACGAGGATCACCGAAGTGGCCGGGGAGTTTTACTGGCGGATCAAGTTGGGCGAGAAATGCACCATGACCGACTTCGTCGCTCCGCCGCTCATCGCGTCGAAGGAGTCGTACCCCGAACTGAACGAGGAAACCTGGTCGGCCGGCGAGTATCTGCCGTCCCGGGAACTGGCCGCCGCCTTTCAGATCAAGCTGCCCTCGCCCCACGGACCTTTCCTGAACGCGCCCAACCCGCATGCCCTGCGCTGGCGCACGCTCAAGCGCCTCGCGCTGTTCGCGCTGGCCGCGGCCGCGGCCGTGCAGCTTGTTTTGGGGGCCGGCCGCTGCTCGCGACGCGACGTCTTTTCCCACGACTTCACCTACCGCCGTCCTGCGGCAGGCGCCGTCCGCTTCGTGCCCGGCACGGCCAACGCCTCCGGCTTCGCCTCCACTGCGGTGCCGGTACCCCCGCC
>JALRGF010000497.1 GCA_023253495.1 Verrucomicrobiales bacterium | reverse complement strand
ATCAACTGCGCCAAATGCCACAACCACCCGCTGGAAAAGTGGACCAACGACCAGTACTACGCGTTCGCCAACCTCTTCTCACGCGTCCGCGCCAAAGGCTGGGGCGGGGACCCGCGGAGCGGCGACGGCCAGCGCACGCTCTACCTTGAGCCGCGCGGTGACCTGATCCAGCCGCGCACCGGCCGCCCGCAACCGCCCGCGCCGCTCGACGCGCCACCGCTCGATCCCGAGGCCGTCGACGACCGCCGGGAGGCGCTGGCCCGCTGGCTGACGGCTCCGGACAATCCGTATTTTGCCCGCGCCATCGCCAACCGTCTCTGGGCGAACTTCCTCGGCACCGGTGTGGTGGAACCGGTCGACGACCTGCGGGTCTCAAATCCGCCGAGCAACGGACCGCTGCTTGAGGCGCTGGCCGGATTCCTGACGGACCGCGATTTTGATCTCAAGGCGCTGATGCGCGAAATCCTTGTGTCACACACGTACCGTCGCTCAGGCGAGGCGCTGCCGGAAAACCGGGATGATACGCGTCACTATGCGCGCTTCCAGCCGCGGCGCCTGTCCGCCGAAGTGCTCAGCGATGCCATCACCGACGTCACCCAGGTCGGTGACACGTTCGGCGAACTGGTGCTCAGCGACGGCTCGACCGAGGCCACCAAAGCGTATGCCCCCGGCACCCGCGCGCTGCAGCTCAACGATTCCGCGGTCAAAAATTACTTCCTCAAAACTTTCGGTCGCAACAACCGCGACATCACTTGCGAGTGCGAACGCAGCAACCAGCCGAGCCTCGTCCAGGTCCTCCACCTCGCCAACGGCTCGACCATCAATGACAAACTCGCTGCCCCGGAAGGGCGGATCAGCAGCCTGCTCGCCCGGGCGTCGGGCACGGAAGAAATCATCAACGACCTCTGGTGGCTCGCCCTCAGCCGCCCGCCGCGCGACGCCGAACGCACCGAGGCCGCCGCCGTGCTGGACGCTGCCGCGCCCGACGACCGCCGTGCCGCCGTCGAGGACCTGCTCTGGTCGCTGCTCACCAGCCGCGAATTTCTTTTTCAGCACTGACCCCGACGGCCCCCGCCATGCGCGCTTTCTTTGTTGTTTTGTCAGGAATGGTCGTCTGGTCCGGCCCGATCACCCGGGCCGCCGACTTCCTGCGGTGGGACACCGAGGTGGCGGCAGTGCTGCGCAGCCACTGTGCCGGCTGCCACAACGACGTCGACCGCGAAGGTGGATTTTCGGTGGAGACGTGGGCGCAGCTGCGGGCCGGCGGCGACGACTATGGGGATCCGGTGGTGCCGGGTGATGCCGGTGCGTCGTTTTTGATCCGGAGTGTGGAGGGCGCGGCGCGGCCGGTGATGCCGCCGAAGGAGGAACCGCGGGTGCCGGCGGCGGCACTGGCGGTCTTGCGGGCGTGGGTGGACGCCGGGGCGCCCGGGCCGGAGCGGGACGATTCGATTCTGCGCACCTTGAAGGTGCGGCCGGCGGCACCCTCGACCGCGCCGGCCCCGGTGACCGCGGCGGCCTTTTCCCCGGACGGCCGGTGGCAGGCGGTGGCGCGCGGCGGCGTGGTCGAGATCCGGGACGCGGCCAACGGGGCGGTCGCGGCATCACTGGGCGGATTGCCTGACAAGGTGAATGCGGTGCATTTTTCCGCGGACGGCGCGCGGCTGGTGGTGGCCGGCGGGCTTCCCGGGCTGACCGGGGTGGCGCAGATCCGCGGGGTGGCCGATGGTGTCGTGCTCCGCGAGTTTGCCGCACACCGGGATGCATTGGCGGACGCAGAGCTCTCGCCGGACGGCTCGCTGCTGGCGACGGCCGGTTACGACCGGGTGATCCGTCTGTGGAATCCGGCGGACGGTTCGCTGGTGCGCACGATTGATGGGCACAAGGGGGCCGTTTTTGATCTGGCGTGGCATCCGGACGGGGCGGTGCTGGCTTCGGCCAGCGCTGACGAAACGGTCAAGCTCTGGCGGGTCGCCGATGGCGAGCGCCTGGACACTTTGAACCAGCCGCACGGCGAGATGCTCACCGTGGCATTCACGCCGGACGGTGGACACCTGATCGCCGCCGGGGCGGACAAACGCCTGCACCTGTGGCAATTCGTATCGCGCACCGGACCCGCGCTCAACCCGCCGCTCGCCGCGCGCTTTGCCCATGAAGCCGCGATCACCGGACTGGCCGTGAGCCGGGACGGGCACCACCTGCTCAGCAGCGCGGAAGACCGGTCGCTCAAACTGTGGAGCGTGCCGGAGCTGGAGCTGCAACACGATTTCGGCCCTCAGCCGGATATGGTTCCGGTGGTACTGGCAGCACCGGAGGGGCGTCGCTTCTGGGTGGCACGGCATGACGGTAGCACCGCATGGATGGATCCGCCGGCCACGGGTTCGGGGACCGGCGTTCCCGCCGCGGCCAACACCGCTCCGGACGGCTCGCCGGAAGCCACGGTGACGGACCCGGTGCCCGCGGCACCGGCCGAGCCCAGGGCCGTCGTTGAAATGGAACCAAACAACTCCGTGGCCGACGCCCAGTGGGTGACCTCACCAGCAGTCGTGACCGGGGCCATCACCGGGGCCGGCGAGGCCGATGTATTCCGGTTCAGCGCCCGCGCCGGCGAGGAATTCACACTTGAAGTGAATGCCGCCCGGGCCGGCTCGGCACTCGATTCGCGGCTCGAGGTGCTGGAGGCGGCCAGCGGGGCACCGGTGGAGCAGGTCGTGTTGCAGGCGACGCGAGACACGTGGTTCACGTTTCGCGGGAAAGATTCGGATACGTCCGACGACTTCCGGCTGCAGAACTGGGCGGAAATGGAATTGAACGAATTCCTCTACGCCAAAGGCGAGGTGGTGAAGCTCTGGCTCTACCCGCGCGGCCCGGACTCGGGTTTCAAAGTTTATCCGGGGTCGGGGCGGCGCCGGACGTTTTTCTCCACTCCGGCCTTGGTTCATGCCCTCGGCGAGCCGGCGTATATCGTGACCCCGCTGCCGCCGGGCGCGGCACCGGTGCCCAATGGCCTGCCGGTTTTCCGCGTGAATTACGAAAACGACGATGACCCGATGCGGCGGTTCGGGGCTGACTCCCAACTCCTTTTCACCGCGCCGCACCACGGGGCGTTTGCGGTGCGCCTGACTGACGTCCGCGGTTTCGGGGCCCCCGAGGGATTCGGCTACACCCTCACCATCCGTGAACGCCGACCCGGTTTCGCCATGCAGGTCAGCGGCCGCGACCCGCAGATCAGCCCGGGCAGCGGCCGCGAAATCGTCTTCACCGCCGAGCGCCACGAAGGCTTTGACGGACCGATCCGCATCGAGGCCGCCGGCGTGCCACCCGGATTCTCCCTGAGCACCCCGGTCGAAATCGAAGCCGGCCAGACCACCGCCATCGCGGTGCTTCATGCCGCGATGGAGGCGGCCGACCCGGATCCCGCGGCCGACCAGGCGCTCGCCCTGACCGCCACCGCCACCATCGGAGGACAATCAGTCACCCGCCCGCTCGAATCGCTCGGCAACCTGCAGCTCGGCCCACCAGCCAAAGTACTTGTCACCATCGCCACGGCCGACGGACGCACCGGCACCCCGGACCACCCGCTCGAGTTCACCCTGCAGCCGGGCCGCACCCTGACCGCTCGCGTGCAGACGACCCGCGTGGATTTCGCCGGGCGGATCGAACTCGGCGGCGACGACTCCGGCCGCAATCTGCCCCACGGCGTTTTTGTCGATAACATCGGCCTCAACGGACTGCTCATCGTCGAGGGCCAGACTGAACGCGAATTCTTCATCACGGCCTCACCGATGGCCGCCCCGGGCACCCGCCTGTTCCATCTGCGCACCACCGCCGACGGCACCCAGGCGTCGCCGCCGGCCCGGCTCACCATCGTGAAACCGTAAGCGGCCCCGGCCCCGGATTGATCTGCCTGGCCTTGAGCAGCTGACAGGCTGGCGATCATCCGCTGAGAAGCGGAGCGGCCCTCCGGCGGGACGACGGGAAGCGCATTTTCGCCTGGCCTGCGACGCAGCCGTCGGGTCAGGATGCGTTCTGTCTGCCACGGCGAACCGCACAGAGAAATCCCATGGGTGGTGCTTGTCCGTGGCGGGCGTGGCCCTATCAGTACGTTTCCATGAAACTTTATTCCCTGTTTTCCGTGACCTGGCCGGCGTTGGCCACGGCCTGTCTGTTTCCGGCCGTGGCGGCCGTTGCCGCAGAGCCGGATGCCGATCAACTCCTGCGCCGGATGACCGATACGCTGGCGGCGGCGAAGTCTCTGAGTTTTTCGGCCACCCGTGAAATGGATGCGGCCCTGCTGGAAGGCCGCCAGTTGGCGGAAAAGGCCACGGTTACCGTCGTGGTCCAGCGCCCGGACAAAATTGCCGCGACCGCCGAAAGCCGGAACGGCACGCGCCGGATCGTGTCTGATGGCAGCACGCTGTCGCTGCTCGACGTGAACGCCAATCATTACGCGACTCTGCCGATGCGCGCGTCGATTGACAGCCTGGTCGCCCGGCTGGATGACAAGTACGGATTTACGCCGCCGCTGGCGGAATTTGCCCTCAACGATCCGTATGCCGGCTTCCGCTCGAATGCCCGCACGGTGACCTATCTTGGCCGTGCGAAAACCCGTGGCGGGTTCCTCGGCCTTGGCGGCGTGGAGTGCCACCGTCTCGGTCTGCAGGGGCCACTGGCCAATGCGGAACTCTGGATCGGCGTGGCCGACAACCTGCCGCGCCAGCTGATCGCCACCTTCAACCGCGCGGACCGCCCGCAGCTGAAGATCCGCTTTTCGCGGTGGAACCTCGGAGCTCCGGTCTCGGCGGCGGATTTTGCCTTCTCTCCGCCGAAGGGAGCGGAAAAGATCGAGCTGTGGAGTACCGCCAGGATGGAGGCCGCCGCCCGGTGACCCTGATGTCTGTGAATCCTGTTCCGTTGATTGAACACCCCATGCCCGATCCCATCACCATGAAATCCCTCACTCGTTCATCCCGCCTGCTGCTGGCGGTCGCCGCCGCCCTGCTGCCGGTCTTCGCTTACCCTGTCGCCGAAGCCCGCTCCGCCTATGGCGTGGCCGGCCCCCGCGGTGCCGCCGTGGTCGGCCCCGACCGAGCCGCCGCCGTGACCCGCCGCGGCGTTGCGGTCGCCGGTCCGAACGGAGCTGCCGTGGTCCGCCGCCCGGTCGCGCCGCTGCCCCGCGGCTATGTCAGTGTGGTGCCCGCGGGGTACCGCACGGTGGTGTATCGCGGATACAACTGCCGATTCGTCGGTGGCGTCTACTACCGCCCAGTCATGTACCAGGGCACGACGGTATACGTCATCGTCGACTGAGCGCATACCCAGGTCTCAGCCGAGGTTCCATCGGGACTCCCGAGCGTTGCCCCGCCGGCCGCGGGCGCGGGCTTCCGGCCGGGGCTTCATCACTGGAGTGAACGTCCGGTAAATCCAAGATTGAAGATCGCATTGTATACCTGTGCCCATGTGAGTCGCCGTCACTGAACGCCGACAGTGTACCTGTCCTGCTGATAGAAAATCAGCCCTCTTAGCCCTCTTGAAGCGAGCTAAAGGGCCCCGCTCAAGGCTGAAGATGGCTGAGGGATCTCTTATCCAGTCTTGACGATGCCATTTGCCCCATTTGGGGGAGCCCAAGCCACAAAAGCAGGCCTGCCCGAGGGCGTGGGGGCGCCTTACGATCACGGCCCTTCCTGCCGCCCCATCAGGCGGGGTGCTGGGCGTGATGGCCACGGTCGGTTCCGCAGGCAACGGGCGTGGGGGCGCGCAACAACCGGGCTCTTCAGCCGTTGGGGCGAGCGCTCTCAGGTTACCTGTTCGGCAGGAGCGCTCTCAGGTTACCTGTCCGACAGTAAAAATC
>JALRGF010000493.1 GCA_023253495.1 Verrucomicrobiales bacterium | reverse complement strand
ATTCGAAACCGTCCTCACCGGTGTAGCCGGTGCGGCAGAGGATGACCGAGCCGCCCACGGCCACGCCGTGGCGCGGCGGCAGGTGGTCGAGCAGCGAGGCGGCCGCCGGCCCCTGCACGGCGAGGCCGGCCCACGCGGCGCTCTGGTCGTCAAAACGGACGCGCCCGCCGGACGGCAGCCGGGCGCGCATCCACGCGGCATTTTCGTCGATTTTCGAGGCGTTGACGACGAGGAAGAACTGATCCGGCTCGGTGCGGTAGACGATGAGGTCGTCGATCACGCCGCCGCGGTCATTGAGCATCAGCGAGTACTGGCCCTGGCCGACCTCGAGGCGGGTGACGTCATTGGTGAGCAGGCCGTTGAGCCAGTCGGCGGCGGCCGGACCGGACACGAAGAATTCGCCCATGTGAGAAATGTCGAAGACCCCCGCGTGGCGGCGGACGGCGAGGTGCTCTTCGGTGATGCCCGCGTACTGGACCGGCATGAGCCAGCCGGCAAAGGGCACGAGGCGGGCGCCGCGGGCCCGGTGGGCGGGCTCAAGCGGCGAGTGGTGCAGGGCGGAAGTCTCCACGACGCTGTCAGACTCGGAAATCCGGGCGTCTTGTCAATCGCGGGAGCCGGTCATCGCATGGCCGGCACTTGCAGAGTGGCGGGTCGCCCCCACACTGCCGGTCTGTGAGCTTTCTTGATTCCCTGGAACGTCGATGGGGCCGCTGGTGCATCCCCGGACTGCTGCGTGTTGTCGCGCTGGTGCAGGCGTTGATGTTTATTCTGATCAAGGCGAACCCGGCGGTTCATCCGCACCTGCAGCTGGTACCGCAGGAGGTGCTGAACGGTGAGGTCTGGCGGGTGCTGAGCTTTGTGTTTCTGCCGCCGACAGCGAGCCTGCTCTGGATCATTTTTGCGGTGATGTTTCTGATTTTTATCGGCGACATCCTGGAGGGAGCCTGGGGGAGTTTCCGGCTGAATGTTTATTATTTCAGCTGTGTGCTGCTGCTCAATGCCGCGGCCTTCCTGACCGGGAACGGCACCGGCATGGAAGCCAGCCTGCTCTACATGAGCCTGTTTCTGGCGGCCTGCGTGATCGCGCCGGATGTTGAGATCATGTTGTTTTTTGTGTTTCCGGTGAAGCTGCGGTTTCTCGGATGGTTCAATGCCGCGGTGATGGTGATGATGCTCTGGAGTTATCCGCCGGCGTGGGCGGCGGTACTCGCGGTGGTGATCCCGTTTCTGGTGTTTGCCGGACCGTCGTGGCTCGGTCAGGCGCGGCAGACGGCGGAGGTGGCCGGCCGCCGGCGGCGGTTCCAAAGCCGCCAGATTTCCGATGACGAAGCGTTTCACACCTGCGCGACCTGCGGCGTGACGGAGAAAAAAGATCCGAATGCCGAATTCCGCATTGCCGCGGACGGGCGGGAGTTCTGTCTGAAGTGTCTTCCGCGGAAGGCGTGAGCGGCCGGGCGTGACCGGCCGGGGGCGGGGGCTGCCGGGTGCGATGGGCGGGGATCGGAGCGTTGACGTATCATCATGGATTGGTATCAGGCGGCGGCAGGCTCGCGGTCGGGCGGAAACCGCCGTCGAGCCGTCCCCAGCGGAGCCTC
>JALRGF010000480.1 GCA_023253495.1 Verrucomicrobiales bacterium | reverse complement strand
CCAGTGAACTTTTGCCCGATCCGCTCGGTCCGGTCACCACCGTGATCCGCCCCAGCGGAATATCGACATCAATCCCCTGCAGGGTGTGCTGGCGCGCGCCGCGGACTTCGATCGACGCCGTCGGCGCGGACGCAGCCTCGCGCGCCACCACCGGATCCACCACCACGGAACGAGCCTTGCGCCCGGCCCGCTTCACGGCCGTGCCGGAGGAAGGAGTCGGCGCCGGCGCCACGGAGGAAATCGTTGGTTTCGAGGATCGGGATCGCGCAGCCATGAATGAAAATCCTCACCATGCCGCAGGCGGGGGCCATGTCGATGCCGACCGCAACCGCTCCCATCCCGGCAGCCTCCGACGGCCTGCCGGAATCTCCGGACATCGTGACACTCACCAGGCCGCCCCTAAGGCTGCACGGTTTTTTTAAGATCGGAAAGATCGTATCCCTGGGCCTTGGCGATCGCAGTGAGCTGGTCGTAGACGGCCGGCTCCATGGCCGGGGTGCGCGAGAGGATCCAGAGGTACTTGCGATCCGGTCCGCCGATCAGGGCATACCCATAGTCTTTTTCGTCAAGGGCCAGTACCCAGTAGTCGCCCCAGAACGGGCCGAAGAAATTGACTTTGAGTTTCGCATTGCCGCTGTCCGGCACCACTTTGGCGCGTCCCACCGCCTTGGCCACCTCGCCGTCCGCTTTGCGGCAGCTGTTTTCCACCTTGATGGTGCCATCGGGATTGGCGGTGTACTCCGCCGTGGTGCCGAGGCAGCCGCGCTGGAAGATCATCGGCTTGGAAGCGATCTCATACCACTTGCCGGTGTAGCGGGCGAGGTCGACGCGGGCCACGGTGGCGGGCACGCCGGCCGGCGAGGTGGTGGTTCGGCAGGAGCAGGCGCCGGCCAGCACCAGCCCGGCCAGCATCAGAGATGTAAGAGGGTGTTTCATGGGTTTCAGAGTGAGACGTCGGCGGCAGTGCGGCGCACAAAATCACGCTGGGCAATGGCCGCCCGAGCCGCCTCCGTGATGTCAGCCCAGCGGCCGGCCCGGATGGTCTCGCGGGGAGCCAGCCAGGATCCGCCGATGGCTGCGACATGCGGGTCAGCCAGATACGCCCCCATGTTACCCGTGCCCACGCCCCCGAGCGGCATGTAGCGCACCCCGAGATGCGCATAGGGCGCCGCGATATTATGCAGATACTTCAGACCGCCCGACGCCTCGGCCGGGAAAAATTTCACCAGCTTGCGGTCGTACTCCAGCCCGCGCTCGATGTCCGATGGCGTGCAGATCCCCGGCGCAAACGGCAGGCGCGCCGCCAGGGCAGCCTCCACCACCCGCGGGTTCAACCCGGGCGAAACCCCGAAGGCGCCGCCCGCCTCCACCACCGCCGCCACCTGGGTCGGCGTGAGAATCGTCCCGATACCCGCCAGCATCTCCGGCACCTCGCGCCGGATCGCCCGCAGCGCCCCGATCGCCGCCGGGGTGCGCAACGTCAACTCCATCGCCGTCACCCCGCCCGCCATCAACGCCTCCGCCACCGGCGGCCCATCCTCCTCCCGGTCCAACACCAGCACCGCCACCACTCCGGCAGCCTCCAGTCGGGCAAATGTCGCAGGTTCTTCCATGCCCGTCCCTCTATCCGCACCCCCGCCCGACGCGAGCGGAAAATGCCGATCCACAGATCAATGAAAAGCAGTCGCCCGCACACCGGTATCCGGAACCCTTTCCACACCCAGTACCCACCCATGAAAGAAAACGACATCGGCACCCTCATCCTCTCCACCGCCATCGAGGTCCATCGCGAACTCGGCCCCGGTCTGCTCGAACACGTCTATACAGTCGTCATGGAACGTGAACTCGCCACCCGCGGTCTCCCCGTCCGACGCCAGGTTCCCGTGCCCATCGTCTACAAGGATCTCCGCTTCGAAGAGGCTTTCCGCGCCGACCTCATCGTCGCCAACAAGGTGCTCATCGAGTTGAAATCAGTCGAACGCATCACCCAAGCCCACAAAAAACAAGTCAATACCTATCTCCGGCTCAGCGGCCTGAAACTCGGCTACCTGCTCAACTTCAGCGAAGCCACCTTGAAAGACGATATCACCCGCTGCGTCAACGGACTCGAGGAAGATTCCCGCTGAGCCCCATTTCACGCGGAAGCGCAGAGGGGTATCCCGCGGAGGCGCTGATGGGTATCCCGCAGAGGCGCAGGGAGCGCAGAGCCCAAAAAAACAAAACCAAAAAAATCCTCCGCGTTCCCCGCGCCTCCGCGGGAATCCCCCGTCCCTCAGCGGGCGGCCGCCTCTGCGGGCGGCGGCACCGGAGCCACGGTGAGCCAGAACTCATCAATGGAATTGACGAGCAATTGCTGGTACCCCTGCGGGACACCGTTGTTTTCGCCGGTGGTGGCCAGCCAGTGGATTACCGGGAATTCGCGACCGCCCTCGACCTCGCGGAGCACCAGGCGGACCGGGGAGCCGCCGGGCGCGGTTTCGGCGGTGGCGGCTACGGTCACGGCCACCTCGCCACCCGCTTCCGGCACATCGACTTCGGTGGCGGTCACGCCGTCCGGCAGGCCGGTCACGGCGAAGCGTAACTTGGATTTGAATCCATGGACCGGCGTGACGGTTGCTTTGATTTCGAGCGACTTGCCGGCCTCCACTTTGAAGGCGTGGTGGGGCACGGTGGCGGTGACCGCGGGAGCCGCGGGTGCGATGGTGAGGCGGTAGAAAAATTCCGGCCCGCCGCGCTGCGTCACATCGCCGACGACCGCTGAGTAGGTACCGTCGGCCGGCACGGTCCATAGCAGACGCGGTTCCAGCGAGCCGGCGTCGTCATCATTGGTTGCCAGCTCCTTGCCATCGGCATCGCGGATTTTCAGCCAGGGGTCGATGTCGGACCCGTGGCGACGACCGGTCACGGCGATGGCCATCACAGTGTCCTTGGTTGCAGAGAATGGGTAATTGTCTTCCTGGCCGGTGCGGTCGAGCCGGCCGCTGACTGCGGTGGGAATGGCGAGCGTCTGCGGCTCCGCGGATTCCACCATTTCCGGCAGCTCACTGAGGACCACCGGGACCGAGGCCGGGAGAGCGGCGGGGTCGAGCTGGGTGCGCGTTTCCTGCAGGTTCCATCCTTCGAGCGCCACCTCGGCCACACTGCCGCGGGTGACCCCGAGCGGCCACGTGTTGCGCACGGTCGGGCCGGTCGAAAGATGCAGCCGGTAATTGCACGTCACGCCGCCGGCGAACCGGATGTCCGTGGATGCCGGATAGGCATGACCCATTGTCTGAACGACGTACCGGCCGTCCTGCGGCGCGGTGAAGGCGAGGAATGGATCCAGGGTGACGTAGTCGTGGTTGAAAGCGACCACCGAGCCGGCCGCATCGACCACCCGGAGCATCGGGTCGTAGCCGGCGGCGAGCACATACGCTTCGACCCGGGCGACCAGCACCTGCCCGCGGGTCAGGGGCACGGCGAAAGAATCGACATCATCCGACTTCTCGTGGCGGCCGTTGATGGTGGCCGTGGCGGTTTCGAGCACCTGGGGTGAGCGCGGGTCGTTGTTTGGTTCGACCTCCGCCGTCTGCGGAGTGTCGGCGATGACCAGGGCGACGGGAGCCGAGCTGCCATCGGCATTGATGGCGCGGACGAGACACGGCCCGGCGGCGGCATCCGCCGCGACCGCGACCGTGAACGTGCCGGCGTCCTTGCCGGGTTTGAATTCGATGCCCGGAGCCGCGGCCCACATCCGGCACGGCCAGGGGTCGAAGGACCCGACCGCCTGCACCTCGGTTTCGGTGCCGCGCGCGACGCCGGCCGGATGGAAATGCGTCAACTTCGGTTCGGCGGCCGGCAGCGCGGGCACCATGACCACCGCCAGCGCGGCCGGGGGAATCAGGACGCGCATGGACTCAGACAAAAAGCTCTTTGATGAGCCGGCCGTTGTTCACCAGCGACACCGGGCGACCGACGGTTGTGTGCAGCGTCTGGTGCGGATCGACCCCCATTTTGGTGTAAACTGAGGCCGCAAAATCCTCGGGGCGATAGACGTTGTCCGACGCGTAATACCCCTTGGCGTCAGTGGCACCGACGATCTGACCGCCGGGAATGCCCGCCC
>JALRGF010000468.1 GCA_023253495.1 Verrucomicrobiales bacterium | reverse complement strand
TCGATACCGGCGAGGAAGCGTGGTCCGCCACCTGGGAGGGCGCGGTCAGCGTGCCGTTTTTCGCGAAATCCAATGGCGACTGGATCCGCTCGACACCGGCCACCGACGGCGAGCGGCTTTATGTCGCCGGCATGCGCGACGTGCTCGTCTGCCTGGAACTGACCACCGGCAAGGAACTCTGGCGCAAGGACTTCGTGACGGAGTTCGGGGCGGAGGTGCCGACGTTCGGGTTCGTGTGCTCGCCGCTGATTGATGACACCGCCGTCTACGTCCAGGCCGGCGGCGGCACCGTCAAACTCGACAAACTCACCGGCAAGGTCCTCTGGCGCGGGTTCGAGGACGGCGGCGGCATGAACGGCAGCGCCTTCTCCTCCCCCATCCTCACCAACCTCGCCGGACGCCGCCAGCTCGTCGTGCAAAGCCGCGAAAAACTCGCCGGCCTCGACCCCGCCGCCGGCACCATCCTCTGGGAAACCCCGGTCGCCTCGTTCCGCGGCATGAACATCCTCACCCCCGTCGTCTTCAAGGACGGTCTGTTCACCAGCACCTACGGCGGTCGCAGCCTGTGGCTGCGCATCTCCGGCGATGCCGGATCACTTCAGGCCACCGAAGGATGGTCCCAGAACGAACAAGGATACATGTCGACCCCGGTCGTCATCGGTGACCACGCCTACCACCACCTCAAAAGCCAGCGCCTCGCCTGCTTCGACCTCCGCTCCGGTGAAGAAAAATGGACCAGTGAGGAAAAATTCGGGAAGTACATGAGCCTCGTCGCCCAGGGCGACCGCCTGCTCGCCCTCGACCAGCGCGGCCGCCTCTTCCTCATCGCCGCCTCCCCCGACCGCCTCAACATCCTGTCCGAACGCAAGGTCAGCGACGAGGAAACCTGGGCGCACCTCGCCGTCGCCGGCCGCGACCTCTTCATCCGCGACCTCAAAGGCCTCACCCGCTGGCGGTGGGAATAACCGGGCGGACGGTGTTCACACCGCCGGTGATTCCTTGAATGACTTGAGAACCAGCACCGGGCAGCGGGCGTGCCGCACAATGCGTTCGGCCGTGCTGCCGAGCAGCAGCCGCCGCAGGCCGGTGTGGCCGTGGCTGGTCAGCACGATGAGGTCGACGTGTTTGTGGTCCGCGGTTTCGCAGATGGTATCCCAGGCGGATCCGCTCAGGACCAGCGTGTCCAATTTGCTTTCCAGGCCGTAGCGCCCGCGCAGCCGTTCCATTTCGCCTTCCGCACCTTCGCGCCGGACGACGTCCGACGGCGGCTCGATCGGCAGGCTTTCGCCGTACGGAATGATGATGGGTTCCAGCACGTGCAGCAGGGTGACGCGGGCACCGGCGGGTTTGGCCAGTGCCAGGGCCGCTTCGATGGCGGGGGTGGAATTTTCCGAGAAGTCGACGGGGACGAGCAGGTGTTCGAGTTTCATGGAGTGGTGGGGTGGTGGTTACGGAGTGTGAGGTTCGATGAGGGAGGGGGTGTGCGGGACCAGCGGGGCGGCCGGGCCGTCTTCCGGGGTGCGGGTGCGCGCCGGCAGGAGCAGGCGCAGGCTGTTGAGCACGACGACCGCCGTGCTGCCCTCGTGCATGGCCACGCCGAAGGACAGCAGCACCTTCGCCGAAAACGCCGTGATCACCGCCATCACGCTCATCACGCCGAGCGAGACGGCCAGATTCTGACCGATGATCCGGCGGGCCCGGCGGCTGAGCTGGCGGGCAACGAGGAAATTCTCCAGCCGGTCGTGCATCAGCACCACGTCCGCCTGCTCGATGGCCGCGTCGGAACCGCGGGCGCCCATGGCCACCCCGACATCCGCGGCGGCCAGACAGGGTGCGTCATTCACCCCGTCGCCCACCATCGCCACCCGCTCCCCGGACCGCTTGAACTCCTCAATGGCCGCCACCTTGTCCTCGGGCTTCAGGCCGGAACGCACCTCGCCCACCCCGGAAGCCTCCCCGATCCGCTGCGCCGCCGAAGCCCGGTCGCCGGTCAGCATGACCGTGCGGACGCCGTCGGCATGCAGCCCGCAAAGCATCGGCCGCGCCTCCGGCCGCAGGCGGTCGCGCAGCAGAAACTGCCCGAGCCTCCCGTCACTGCGCACCCAGACTTCGCTGACCGAATCGTCGGGCGCCGGCACCCCGGCCGCCGCCTCCGGATGCGCCTCAAAAACGAGGGAACGGTTTCCCAGGCGCACATCCCGGCCGTCGACCCGCCCGCGCACGCCGGCGCCGGGCAGGTTGACGATGTCGGTGGCGGTGTGTTCGGGCAGGCCGCGATCGGCCGCTTCCCGGGCCACCGCGCGCGACACCGGGTGGGTCGACAGCCGGGCGAGGGCGGCCGCCTCGGCCAGGAGGTCGTCCTCCGTGCCTTCCAGCGCGGTGATTTCCTGGACGCGGAACTGGCCTTCGGTGAGCGTGCCGGTTTTGTCGAGGCAGACGACGGTGACGCTGGCGAGTTTTTCGACTGCCGCGCCGCCGCGGAAGAGCACGCCGCGCCGTGCCCCGCTGGCAATGGCCGAGAGAATGGCCGAGGGCACGGAAAGGACCAGCGCGCACGGCGACATGACCACCAGCAGAGTCATGGCGCGGTAAAAGGCGCTCGGCGCGTCCGGCGCCGTGCGCATCACCGGCCGGTGCTCGCCCAGCCACGCCCAGAAAAACAAGGCGGTACAGGCCGCCAGAACCAGCGCGGTGTAACGGGTGCCGAAAGCGTCGGCCAGCCGCTGCGATGGCGCCCGCAGGTGCTGGGCGCGCTCGATCAGATCAATCATCTTCTGCAGCGTGCTCTCCTTCGCCGCACGCAGCACCGTGCCCTCAAGCACCCCCTGGACATTCAGGGTGCCGGCCAGCGCGGTGTCGCCCCGCCGCTTGGCCACCGGCACCGACTCGCCGGTCAGGCTGGACTCGTCACAGGCACTTTCCCCATGCGTGATGACCAGATCGACCGGCACCTGCTGCCCGGGTTTCACCCGCACCACCATGCCCGCCACCACCGCGTCCACCGGCACATCCGACGGCCGGCCGTCCTCCAGCACCACCGCCGTCTTCGGCGCCCCGCGCAGCAGCGCGTCAATCGCACTGCGCGTCCGCCCCATCGCATAATGCTCCAGCGCCGAAGAGGCCGAAAACAACACCAGCAGCAACGCCCCCTCGCCCCAGGCACCCAGCAGCGCCGTCGCCGGCACCACCAGCAGCATCAGAAAATGCGTCGTAAACTCAAACTTCCGGAATTCCGCCCACGTTTCCCGCGCCAGATCCCAGCCGCCCGCCACAAAAGCCACCAGAAAACACACCAGCGAGGCGACCGGCTGACCGATCCCGTCAAGCCCCCATCCGGAGACCGCCGCCACCGCACACAGCCCGGACCGCCACGCCATGCCGCGCCACGGAGGCACAGCCGGCTGTTTCATCGGACTTTCGTTCATACGCGCAGGGGACACTCGAT
This sequence comes from Verrucomicrobiales bacterium, assembly GCA_023253495.1. Lineage (GTDB taxonomy): Bacteria > Verrucomicrobiota > Verrucomicrobiia > Verrucomicrobiales > V1-33 > CAJBME01. Next base: position 3,012 of record JALRGF010000468.1, on the reverse strand, counting down.
AACCCCATGATCCTAATGCCCGCCGGGCCGCGGCTCCACGCAATAATTCCGAAATCACCGGCATGCCCACACCCTCCCCACGGCAGCGGCGGAGGAGGCGTCCCCGTCCCACCACCCCTAAGCCAGCAGCTCGCGGACGACCCGGGCCGCCTGCCCGTCGGTCAGGCTGGCCGCCAGTCCGTTGCGCTTGTAGGTGAGCGCCTCGTGGTCGAGCCCGAACAGGCTGAGCAGCGTGGCGTGGTAGTCGCTGTGCCCGACACGGTCGACCACCGCATGATGCCCGAATTCATCGGTTTCCCCATGCACATGGCCGCCGCGGAATCCGCCGCCGGCCAGCCACGTCGAAAACCCGTAGGTATTGTGATCGCGGCCCCATTTTTCCGGTCCGCCGTCGTTCTGCAGCACCGGCAGCCGCCCCATTTCCCCGCCCCAGTGGACGACCGTGGAATCCAGCAACCCGCGCTGCTTCAGATCCTTGACCAGCGCGGCGCTCGGCTGGTCGGTGGCGGCGCAAAGGGCGGGCAGCGCGCTCACCAGCGCGCCATGCTGGTCCCACGACTGCCCCTGGTTGAACACCTGGACAAAGCGCACCCCACGTTCGACCAGCCGCCGTGCAATCAGGCAGCGCGTGCCGTAGTCACGGGTGACCTCCTGGTCGATGCCATAGAGCTTTTTGATGTGCTCCGGCTCGCCGGAAATATCCAGCGCCTCGCGCGCCGCCGTCTGCATGCGCGCCGCCCGTTCGTAGCTGGCCAGGCGCGCCTGGAGGTCGAGATGTCCCGGATTGGCTTCGGCGTGAACCTCGTTGAGCCGGCGCAGGTAGGCGAGCTGGCGTGCCTGGGGGGCGCCGGCGAGGTGTTCCGGCGGGTCGAGGTTGAGGATGCGGGGTTCGGTCGGGCGGATGTGGGTCCCCTGGAACAGGCTGGGCAGCCAGCCGCTCGTCCAGTTCTCGCCGTGCATGAGCGGCATGCCGGCCGGATGGCTCAGCGCGACATAAGCCGGCAGCTCCTCGGTCTCCGCGCCCAGTCCGTAGGTCAGCCAGGACCCGAGCGTCGGGCGGCCCGGAATGCTGCGTCCGGTCTGCAGCGCGTACATCGACTGCCCGTGGTTGTTCACCCCGGTGTGCATCGAGCGGACCAGGCAGATGTCGTCGGCGATGCTGCCGAGGTGCGGCAGCAGCTCGCTCAGTTCCATGCCGCACTGCCCTTGCGGCGAGAATTTCCACGGGCTGCCGAACACCTTGTTGGACGCCTCGGCGGCATTGTCGTACTTCACCTCGCCGGGGAATTTCTGCAGGTGGTACTTCGTGAGCATCGGCTTGGGATCAAACAGATCCATCTGGCTCGGCCCCCCGATCATGAAGAGCGAAATCATCGCCTTGGCCCGGGCCGGACGCGGCGGACGGCGGGCGGCAAGGTCAAAAGTGGTCGGCTGCAGCTCCGGGCGCACCGGCGCTGCCAGCAGGCCATCGCGCTGCAGCAGCCACGGCAGGGCGACCGCGCCGAGGTTGAACGCGCCGGCGCGCAGGAAATGACGGCGGGAACAAAAACGATGGTTCATTCGACGTAGAGAAAGCGGTTGGAATTGACCAGCACCTGGGCCAGCGAGGCCAGGGCGCCGGGCTCGCCGAGGTCGGCATTGTCACGGAGAAAGACGAGGGCCTGCGCCGTCTCCACCGCGGTCGGGGCCTGGCCGTAGACCAGCTGCCAGAGACGGGTGATCCGGTGGAGGCGGCCGGCCGGCGCCTCCTGTTCGACCCGTGCCGCCACGGCGGCGGCCTGCTCCAGCACGAACGTGTCGTTCATGAGCATGAGCGCCTGCAGCGAGACGGTGGTGACCGGGCGTTTTTCGCAATTCGGCGACATGACCGGCAGGTCAAAGGTGTCGAGCACGGTGAGCGGCCGGCTGCGCCGCTGCAGGACATACAGGCTGCGGCGTTGTTCCTCGGTGCCGAGCGGGGTCACCCCGACCGGTTCGCCATTGGGGTTGAGCATTTCCTGACCGGTCACGATCCGGCCGGACCCGTGCCGCGCCACCGCCACCGGCGGCCCGCCGGCCGCGGGATGCAGCCGCCCGCCGAGGACGAGCAGCGAGTCGCGCAGCGTTTCGGCATCAAGACGCGGCAGCCCCCAGCGCGCCAGCCACTGGTTGTCCGGATCGCGCTCGGCGGCCTCCGGATGGCAGCCCGACTGCTGCCACGTGCGCGAGGTGAGGACGAGTTTGTGCAGGCGCTTGAGCCGCCAGCCATGAGCCATAAAATCGTCCGCCAGCCAGTCGAGCAGCTCCGGATGCGTCGGCCGCGCGCCGAGCATGCCGAAGTCGCCCAGCGTGGTGACCAGCCCGCGCCCGAAATGATGCGCCCAGAACCGGTTGACGAGCACGCGGGCGACCAGCGGGTGCTCGCCGCCGGTCAGCCAGCGGGCGTAGGCGAGCCGGCGACCGCTGGTCGGCGGGCCGCCGTCGCCGCGCGCCGCGAGGTCGGGCGTGGTCGGCCGGCTGATGACCATGATTTCGCCGGGGGCGACTGTCTGTTTCGGCTGTTCGGGGTCGCCGCGGTGGAAGAGCCGGGTGTCCGGCACCTGACCGGCCACCTCGGTGGCCGCCATGACGAATCCTTCGGGCGGCTTGGTGGCGCGCAGGGCTTTGACCTCGTCGCGTTTTTTGAAAAGTTGCTGTTCCGCCGGCGGGTCGAAGACGTTGAGCAGGCCTTCGCTGGTGCCGACGTTGAGGTCCGGGTGGTCCTTGAGAAACTGGATCTGTTCCGGCGTGCGCTCGCCTGGCGGGGTGTCGCGGATGATCCGGGCCGGCTCCCGCAGCGGTTCAGGCGCCGCCGCCACCCGTTTTTCAAAAATCCCGTCGAGCACGGATTTGGCCCATGCGGCATTCTCCTTCTCGCGCCCCACCGCCTGCGCCTCGATCTCGGCGGCCCGGGCGCGGTCAGCCTCGGTGTACAGCGAATACAACCGCTCGCCCGGCCCGCGCCACGCCTTCGCATCAAACACCGGCTCGAAA
>JALRGF010000237.1 GCA_023253495.1 Verrucomicrobiales bacterium | reverse complement strand
GACGGGTCGGCCAAGGAGGCCGGTCTGGAAATCGGGCCGTATGACCAGGAGATTTTCGGGGTGGCGGGCAAGCAGAAGGCGGCGGTGACGCGCGTTTCCAGCCTGAAGCTGGGCGACACGGTGGTTGAGAACCGGAAGCTGCTGGCAACTGATTTTCTTCCGATCGGCGGGGGGCCGGGGAGGTTTGATGTCATTTTCGGCGCGGATTTCCTGCGCGAGCTGGACGCCGTGATCAGTTATCGGGAAGGCCGGATTTTTCTGAGGCCGGACAATGTGGTGGCGGGCGCGGGTGCGGCCGGTGGCCCGGCCACCGGTCAGCCGAAGGCGGATTTCCGCCGCTGGACCAGTGCGGATGGCACCCGGAACTTCCAGGCGGCCTTGGTCGACAAGACCGAGACCGAGGCCACTTTCCGGATGCTCGGTGACGCCACGGCCAAGCTGACCCTGGACAAACTCAGCGAGGAAGACCGCGAGGTGGTCAAAAAGTGGAGCAAGCTCCGCGACAATCTGACCAAAAACCCGGAATGGCGCACCCTGACGGTCAAGGAGCTGCTTGAGCTGCGCACCTATCAATCGTTTCAGTACCGCCTGGAGGGCAACCACATCCTGGTGGACGGCCTGATCGGTCCGACCAAGACCCGGTTCCTGATTGATACGGGCGCGCACTCGTGCGTGATGGACGTGAATTTTGCGCGCAACGTGGCCAAGCTTGAGGTCGGTCCGATGGACCAGGTCATCCGCGGCATTGGCGGCGAGGCGCCGGCGGCGCTGACTCCGGTACCGACGATCACGCTGGGCGACGCCGTGATCCGCGACCGGGTGGCGCTGAGCGCCGAGATTCACAAAGGGGCGATCGCCGGTCAGGGCAATCATGATGCCCTCTTTGGTGCCGAATTCCTGCGCGAGCTGGACGCCGTCATCAATTACAAGGAAGGACGGATGTTCCTCAAGCCGGACAACTCGGACAAAGGGCCGGCCGGGCCGCCCGACGAGGGCGAGACCAAGGCCGGCTGAGGGGCGAGCCGTGGAGCCGGAGCGGGGCGGCCGGGGGTGGCTGGGGGCGGCAAGGCAGGCAGCGAGAGGCGGCGCACGCATTGGCGCCAGGCGGCACGACTGGCGCAGAGCGGCCGGCCGAGGTCGACGCGGGGCAAGCGCGGCCCGGGCCGCGCCGGTCCATGGGACTGCCGCCCTGTTTCAGCGCAGCAAGTACTTCTCGGTGAAAAGCAGGGCGACCCGGGCGCTGATGGCCAGGCTCTCGGCGCTCAATTGATCTGCGGTATCGTCGGCGGTGTGCCAGACGCGGTAGTTCAGGTCGATAAAATTGACCATTTCCAGTCCCGCCATGCCGAGGGGGACATGGTCATCGAGGATTTCCTGGTTGGAGAGACCGAAGGATCGGCGGTGACCGGCGTCGGCGGCTGCCCGCAGGGCGAGCTGGCGCAAGGCATCCGAACTCTGGTTGGCCGGCATCTCGATCTTCAGGTCTTTTTCGCCGACCATGTCGAGGAGCAGGCCGCGGCGGGGGCGGCGGTCGCGTGGCCATTCGCGCCAGGCCCGGGCGTAGTGGCGGCTGCCGTGCAGGCCGTCAAGCGGTGTGTAGGACACGGATGCTTCTTCGCCGTCGAAAAAAACCAATTCAATCCGTTGAGCCACTGCGGGTGATGACGCCATGACCCGGGCGATTTCGAGTTGCACGGCATTGCCGCTGGCACCGTCGTTGGCGCCCACAAAAACAAAATCCGTGTAGAATTTGGTGTCGTAGTGGGAGGCGATGAGGACCGGGACCGGGCGTAGCCAGGGGTCGCCGGGGCCGGCGGCGAAGCGGGCGCGGAGGTTGACGAACGGGATGCGCCCGCGCGGAGTCGTATCTTCAAATGCCTGACGCTGAGTGACCCAGCCGAGGTTTTGCAGTTCTTTTTCGAGATACTGCCGCGTCCGTTCCAGCGCCTCTGATCCCGCGGGTCGAGCCCCCATGGCCGTCACGGCCTCCGCCCAGGCGAGGATGGTTTCACCCGAGACCTGCTGATGAAGCGAGCCGGCCTCGGTGTAGGCTGGCAGCGGGTCGAGCGGTGTGGCGATAGCGGTGGTGGAGGTGGTGCCGTGGGGTGGAGCCGGTCGGCAGGCGGCCAGCCCCAGAGTCAGGGCCAGGGCGAGTGAGCCGGCGCGGCGGAGGTGGTGCGGGCCGGCCGGAGCGGGGCGGCTAGAGCATGTCATAGCGCGAGTCGAGCCCCATGAGTGAAAGGACGCGGTCGAGGTCGGTATTGCCGAAGTATTCGATTTCGATGCGGCCTTTTTTGTCACCGTGGTGGATGGCGACTTTGGTGGCGAATCGTTCTCGGAGTTTCTCCTCGAGTTCGCGGATTTCCGGGGTGCCGGAGACCCGGCCGGCGGCGCCTTTGCGGGCGGCGGTGGGGGCGGGGCCGTTGGGGGCGGGGTCACCGGGAAGTTTTCCGTTGTGGCTGGCCTCGCTGACGAGTTGTTCGGTGGCGCGCACGGTCAGGCCGCGGCGGATGATCTGGGTGGCGGCGGCGGTTTGCAGGTCGGCATTTTTCAGGCTGAGGAGGACTTTGGCGTGGCCGACCGATAATTGACCGCCGGCGAGGAGGTCCTTGACCTCGGCGGTGAGGTCGAGCAGGCGGATGGCGTTGGCGACGGTGGCGCGGTTTTTGCCGACGCGCTGGGCGATTTCCTCCTGCTTGAGCGAGAACTCGCGGGCGAGGCGGGCGTAGGCTTCAGCTTCCTCGATGGCGTTGAGGTCCTCGCGCTGGAGGTTCTCGATGAGGGCCATTTCGAGCACGTCGCGGTCGCTGGCCGGGCGTACGATGATCGGGACTTCCGGCAGTCCGAGGCGGGTGCAGGCGCGCCACCGGCGTTCCCCGGCGATCAGTTCGAAGCGGCCGTTGATTTCGCGGACGATGAGCGGCTGGATGACCCCGTGTTCGCGGATGGAATCGACCAGTTCGGAGAGGGATTCTTCGCGGAGGTTTTTGCGTGGTTGCAGGGGGCTGGGCACGACGGAGTCGAGCGCGACCTTGCGCACCACCTCGCCGGGGGCGGGAGCGGGATGCACCGGAGCCGTTTCCTGACGGCGTGCCGGCGGAGCGTGAATGAGATCACCGAGACCTCTGCCAAGAGCCGATTTCTTCTGCATGTGGAGGCCGGGTAAACTACCGGGCGGCGACAATAGAAAAAAGTGGGCCATTTGGCAATTCGGATTCACGGCAGAGTTGCCGGCTTTCCTGTTCTTTTCTGCTGGACAGGGCGATGAGTGCCGGCTTGCCGCGGTGTGCGGGGGGCCTTAGGGTACCGGGCGTGATCCGTCGCGACTTCAACCGGAAGACGTTGGTGACCGGGCTGGGGCTGGTGGCGGCTCCGGTGGCGGTGCGGGCGGAAGAGTCCCTGGACGAAGTGCTGGATGCGGTGGCTCCGGGAGTGGCCAAATGGGCGGCCCTCTGTGTGGTGACGCCGGGCGCTGACGGGCGGCCGGTGTTTGTGTGGCACGATTACCGGGGGACCTCGAGGCGCAGTGATTTCTGGCCGGCGAGCACGATCAAGCTGTACGCGGTGGTGGCGGCGCTCGAATTGCTGACCGAGCGGGGGTTTCCGCTCGACACGGTGGTGACCTTTGAACACCGGGAGAGTGGCGGGCGCTGGGTGCTGGACGCGGCGCGCACGGTGCGGGAAATGCTCAGCGAGACGTTCCGCCGCTCGTCCAATGAAGATTACACCCTGCTGCTGCGGATGGTCGGGATCGACCGCCTGAACACCGGTCTGCTCACGCCGGAACGCGGGTTCGAGCGGTCCGCGCTCATGCGCGGGTATGTGATCGGGCGGCCGTGGCAGTACGGGCGCGAGGAACCGCAGCGCATCCGGCTCCGCTCCGCCGACGGCGTGATGACCGAGACCCGCGAGCACACGTGGAGCGGACGGTCCCACGCCGAGGAACGCGGGGCGACCGTGATTGACTCCCGGACCGGCAACGTGACCACGCCGCGCGATCTGGTCGAATGCCTGCGCCGCATCTTGTACCACGAGCACCTGCCGGCCGCCGAAAGATACCGGCTCACCGTCGAGCAGCTGGCCTTTCTGCGGTCGGGTGGTGACGGTCTGACCGGTCTGGAGACCCGTGAGGCGGCGTCCGGACCGTCGGCGTGGACCGGAGCGGCGGAAATGGTTTTCCCGCAGGCGCGATTCTATCACAAGAGCGGCGTGATCTCGAACTACGCGCTGGAGGTGGCAGCCGTTGACGACACCGAGCAAGGGGGGGCGGCGTTTCTCTTTGCTCCGGTGGTGCATGCCGGATCGGCCACCCGTCCGGAGGATGGCGAATCGTTGATCGGGCGGATGTCCGCGGCGATCGCGCGGTGGGTGCAGGCAAAGTACCCAGGCGGCCCGCCGCAGTGAACGGAAAACCGGGCGGCCGCCGGATCAGGCGGCGTCGTGGGTGACCGGCGGGCACGGCGCGGCCGGTGTCGGCGTCGGCACGGGGGAGCCGTCAGCAGCTTCCTCGCGGCTTTTCAGCCGGCGGTACCAGACGTTGAGCATGACGATGATGGCGGCGATGACGAGGGCGCCGCCGATGGTGACCCACGGGCTGTCCCGGGGCAGCAGCCGGTTGATGATCTGGGAGCCGGAATACATCATGCCGCATCCGACCAGGCTGCCAGCGACGATGGCGCCGAACGCGCGGACCCTCGGCATGCCGAGGATGCGGGAGAGGATCGCGCCGCCCACGCTGCCGGTGGCGGCGAGCGGGAAGGCGACAAAAGCGACAAGCCCGAGAAAGGCGGCACGGCGGATCCACGGGTGTTTTTTGAGGATGAAGTTGCCGTCCTTGGCGAGGTCGTGCAGGCGCGGTCCGAACCATGGGATCTTGAAAAGGAACGCGGCGTGGAAAACAAACATCATGGCCACCATGGCGTCCATGTAGACGACCATTCCGAAGAGGAATTCCGGACTGAAAAACCGTCGGACCTCCTGCATTTCCGGGTCCGGGTCGGTCCCGCTGAGAATGACAAAACGCCCGAAAAAGAAAAAAGTGGCCAGGGCCGTGCCGATGAGTTTGGAAACGAAGGCGGCGCCCTGCGAGAGGTAGAGGGCCGCCACGATCAGCACGGTGAGCACGAGGGGACCGAAAAGCGTGGCCGCCCAGGTGAACGGCATCTCCTTCCGGAGATTCCGTTCGAAAGCGTCGTCGGCCAGGTGTTCGGGATCGGTCATGCGCAGGGAAACACGGATACCCTGACAGGTACGCCGGATCCCCGGATGCGAAAGTGCGGAACCGCCCCTATTCCATCAATTTCTCCACCTCTCGACCACCGCCCGCATGGCGTCGTCCTGGCGTTCCATCGACTCGACCAGAGCCGCCTGCACCCGGAAGCGCTCGAGGTTGTGCTCCGGGTGGCGGGTTTTGAAGTAGTGGTCGCCTTCGAGGTAGTCGGTGAGAAAGCGCAGGGCGACCTCCAGGGTGATGAGGCGGCCGGAGAAGGCGAGGTGGTCGATCTCGGCCTCGGTGAGGAAGGTGGCGCCCTCAAGATATCCGCGCACCAGCGCCTCGAATATCGGCAGCCGCATCTCGACTCCGCGGGCATCGGGCGCGTCCTCCGCCGTGGAAATGGTCGTGGTCCGCACCAGATCACCGAAATCGTAGAGCACCAGCCCGGGCATGACGGTGTCCAGATCCATGATGCAGATGCCGCGCCCGGTGGCGTCGTCCATCATCACGTTGTTGATCTTGGTGTCGTTGTGGGTGACGCGCTCCGGCAGACGGCTTTGCGCCTGCAGGTTGAGCAGGACATCGACCATGCCCTCGCGGGCGCGGCAGAAATCGACGGCCTCGCGCACGCTTCCGGCGCGTTTGGCGCGGTCCTCGTCGACCGCCCGCATGAGGGCGTCGTAGCGGCTGCGGGTGTGGTGGAAATTCGGAATGGTGTCGGCGAGGCGCCCGCCCGGCAGGTCCGTCAGGTGGTTTTGAAACTCTCCGAAAGCCCGTGCCGCTTCCGAGGCCAGGCGCGGGTCGTCGACGTGGTTGTGCGCGGTGGCGCGTTCGACGTAGACGTATCCGCGCCAGTGGTTGCCGGCGGCGTCCTCGTGCCGGATGTCGCCATTGCGGCACGGGATGAGTGTGAGCACGCGGCGATTGGGTTCCGGCAGGCCGGTCTGGTGCAGTTTGTGGGCGATGTGGCGGGTGACCCGGCTGATGTTGTTCATCACCAGGTCCGGGCGTTTGAAGACGTGGTGATTGATCCGCTGGACGATGTAACGGACCGGCACTCCGCCCTGGGAGAACCGGACCTCGTAAGTGTCGTTGATGTGGCCGGCGCCGCAGGGGATGGCCTCGAGGAATTCCCCGGGCATGACAAAGTGTTCCGCGACGGTGCGGATGTCGTGTTCTTTGCGTGAATGACTCATCGGTGAAAAGGCGGCCTCACCCCATGGGACGCCGCCGGGAAACAGGGGGATGGAGGGGTTGGATGAGGGAAACCCTGAGACCGGAATCGGGATTCAAAGCGGGGTCAAGACGAAATGCGCAGCCGTGCCTCAGGGGCGCGAGCGTGGGTCGAAGGCGTCGCGCAGGCCGTCGCCGAGAAAATTGAGCGCGAGCAG
>JALRGF010000086.1 GCA_023253495.1 Verrucomicrobiales bacterium | reverse complement strand
GGTCCCCGAGAAACCAGCGTCGAACAGCAGCAGGCCGGCGCCGCCCTCGTCAACGGCTCCGACGCCCGCTGCATCGAGATCTGGAACAACGTCTTCATCCAGTACAACGCCAACCCCGACGGCACCTTCTCCCCGCTCCCGGCCCGGCACGTCGACACCGGCATGGGCTTCGAACGCGTCTGCTCGATCATCCAGGGGACCAAGGGGCTTACCGACTTCGAAAACGCCCGCATCTCGAATTACGAAACCGACGTCTTCCGCCCGATCTTCGAGGAAATCGAATCCCTCACCGCCCGCAACGGCACCCCGAAACACTACGGCTCCACCCTGCCCGCCCCCGGCTCCACCGGCGCCACCGAACAGGAGAAAATCGACGTCGCTTTCCGCGTCATCGCCGACCACATCCGCACCCTGAGCTTCTCGGTCGCCGACGGCATCCTGCCCGGCAACACCGACCGGAATTACGTCCTCCGCCGCATCCTCCGCCGCGCCGTCCGCTACGGCCGCACCCTCGGCTTCACCGAGCCGTTTTTCTACAAACTGGTGGACGTGGTCGCCCGTCATTTCGGGGACGTCTTTCCGGAGGTGCGCACCCGATGCGAGGCCGTGCGCACCGTGCTCCGGAACGAGGAGGAAGCCTTCAACCGCACCCTCGACCGCGGCATCGCCATCTTCGAAACCCACACCCGCGGCACCCAGCGCACCGAGGCCGTCATTGACGCCGCCGGCCGCACCAGCGTCGTCCATTCGTCCTCACCCACCCCGCCGCCCGCCGTCACCGGCGTCTCGGGCGCCCTCGCCTTCGAACTGTACGACACCTTCGGCTTCCCGCTCGACCTCACCGAACTCATGGCCCGCGAGCGCGGCCTGAACGTGGATACCGCCGGCTTCGAATCCCTCATGGAGGAACAGCGCCAACGAGCCCGCGCCGCCCGGAAAAAACAAGTCATCGCCCTTTCCGAAATCGACACCAAGGAGCCGACCGCCTTCGTCGGGTACGACCATCTCGCCACCGACGCCACCGTGCTCGAGGTCGTCTCGATGCAGGACCGCACGGCCGTCGTGCTCGACACGTCCGCCGCCTACGCGGAAATGGGCGGCCAGCTCGGCGACTCCGGCGAACTGCTCGCCGGCGGCCGGATCTTCCATTTCACCCACACCCAGAAGGTCGGGCATACGTTCCTCCATTTCCTCGCCGACGAGGAAGCCCCGGCCGCGGGAGCCGCGGTGCGCCTGGTCATCGACCGCCCGCGCCGCCGCGCCATTGAACGCCATCACACCGTGACCCACATCCTCCACTGGGCCCTGCACGAGGTGGTCAGCCGCGAGGCGACTCAGAAAGGATCTTACGTCGGACCGGAAAAACTCACCTTCGACTTCAACAGCCCCGCCCTGACCCCGCGGCAGCTCGCCGACATCGAACGGCTGGTCAACGAACGCATCGTCACCAATGAGCCGGTTTCGTGGACCGAAACCGCCTTCGCCCAGGTGAAAGCAAACCCGGGTATCCTCCAGCTCTTCGGGGAAAAATACGGCGACACCGTGCGCGTCGTCCAGATCGGTGGTGAACCGCACCGGCTCGACGGATGGAGCATGGAGCTGTGCGGCGGCACCCACACCCGCCACACCGGCGAAATCGGGCTCTTCCGCCTCGTCAGCGAGGGCGCCGTCGCCGCCGGTGTGCGCCGCATCGAGGCGGTCGCCGGCCTGCCCGCCATCGACGCCGCCCACACCGACACCGATCTGCTCCGGCGGCTCGCCGGCAAAGTGATGGCCCAGGGACCGGCCGACCTGGAAAAGAAACTCGACGCCCTGCTCGAACACCAGAAGGCGCTGGAAAAATCACTCAAGGCCGCCCAGCAACGCGAGGCCGCCGGTCGCGCCCGTGAACTGCTCGCCACCGCCGAAAACCAACTGCTCATCGCCCACCTCGGCGACTCCGATGGCGATCAGGCCATGGCCGTGGCCGACGCCCTGAAACCGATCTTTCCGGGAGTGGTCGTGCTCGGCGCTTCCGGCGGCGGCAGCGTCGCCCTGATCGCCACCGTGGCCCGCGACCTGCAAACAAAAATCAAGGCCGGTACCATCATCCAGTCGATCGCCCCCATCGTCGGCGGCAAGGGCGGCGGCAAACCCGACTTCGCCCGCGGCGGCGGCAGGGACACCGCCAGGCTCGCCGATGCCCTCGCCGAAGCCCGGGCTTTGGTGCAGGCCGCTCTCGGCTGAGCCGGGATTATTTCCGCCGCAGCGTGACGCCGCCGAGGTTCATCAGCGACGTGCCGACCACTTCGGTCGGGCGCATTTCCAGCTGCGCCGGTCCCTTTTTCGCGACTTTCAGTGTGCCGACCGCCACCTCGGCAAACTGCTCCTTGGTCGCCGTCCGCTGGGCCGCGCCGGCCACCGTGGCACCGGCCAGGCTGACTTCAAATTTTCCGCCCATCTTGTCGTCTTCCACCGACTGGATCACCAGCACTTCGTATTCGCCGGGCCGGCTGACAAAAACATCCCAGACCACCCGGGTGTCCGGGCTGCTCCAGTAACCGATCGCCTTGATGCTCGCGCGCCGCCGGGCCTTGCTGCCGATGATGCGCGCCTGGTCCAGGCTCAGGGGCGTGCTGCCATCACCCACCACCAGCCCGTTCACCACCATGTCCTCCTCGACCTCCGGCAACGCCAGATCTTCAATCGTCAGCGCCGGTCCGGAACGCGCGTTCCCTCCGGCCGCCGCCACCCCGTCCCGGCTCCGCCACCACCCGTAAACCAATCCGAGGGTCACCAGCGTCGGCAACGCATACCACCACCACCCCGGCCGCCTCCGCGCCGGCTTCCCGTCGCCCGCCGCTGCCACCGGCCGCTCGGGCGCCCGCAACGCTCCCCCCGCCACCGCCGGTCGGCCCGCGCCCGGCGGACGCGCCGTCGGCCCCGGCCCCGCCACCCGCGCCGTCGCCGCCGGCTGCAGAAACGCCGGAGGCAACGAGGTCGTCGCCGTGGTCACCGGCGTCGCCACCGCCGCCACCGCCGCCGCCGCCAGCGGTGCCGCCTGCATCGCGGCTTCCCACGCCTGGCTCTGCCGCTGAAAGGTGTCGAGCGCTTCCTGCGCGCTGGTCGGCCGGTCCGCCGGATGGCGGCTGGTCAACCACATCACCCAGTCGCAGACCCACGGCGGCAGGTCCGGACGATACTGGCCCAGCGGCACGACATGGTGCGCCAGGTGCGACGCCATCACGACAGGCGCCGTTTCCCCTTCAAACGGATGACGCCCGGTCAGCGCGAAATAATAGATGCACCCGAGCGCATACAGGTCGGTCCGGCCGTCGAGCGGTCGCCGCTCGAACTGCTCCGGTGCCATGAAGTGGATCGACCCCATGATGCCCGCCTCCTGATCCTCGGTCTGGCGGCTCGCCTTGCGGGAAAATTTGGCCAGCCCGAAATCGAGCACCTTGACCTGGAACCGCCCGCTGGCATGCCGCACGAACATCAGGTTGCCCGGCTTGAGGTCGCGGTGAATGAGGTTCATCGCCTGGGCGGCGACCAGCGCCTCCAGCGTCTGGATGACCATGAGCCGGAATTCCGGGTAGGGCAGCGCGCCGCGCGCCACGACCTGTTCCAATGTCTCCCCGCGCAGCAGCTCGGTGATGACAAAGGGGCCGTGGCGGTCCTGCCCGACGTCGAAAACCGTCAGCACATTCGGGTGCTGCAGCGCCGAAAGCACCTGGGCCTCGCGCAACACGTCGTCCGGCGCCTGCCCGTCTCCCGCCCGCACCCGCTTCAACGCCACTTCCCGCTGCAACTGGGTGTCGATAGCCAGAAACACCTCGCCCAGTCCACCCTGGCCGATTTTCTCCTTGATCTGATAGCGGTCGGTCATGCGTGAGGGTCAGGGTGGTCAATTCAGGCCGCAGAGTGCGCCACTCTGCCCGCCCGGCGGCCGCCGGCAACAAAGAATGACCGCCCCCCGCCCGATCAGAGGCCCGCGCCACTCTGCTGCGCCACCCACTCGAGATACGCCGGCAACCCGCGCGCCACCGGCACCGCCACAATCTCGGGCACCGCATACGGGTGCCGCTCCCGCAACCGCTCCTCCAGCCGCGGATACCTCTCCGCCACCGTCTTGATCAGCACCGCCACCTCTTCCTCACACCGGCGCTCGCCTTCCCACACGTAGTGCGATTCCACCGGCGGCAAGACGCTCACACACGCCGCCAACCGCTCGTCCAAAAGAAGTCCGGCCGCCTCCCGCGCCCGCTCCCGGTCAGGAAACGTCGTCAGCACCAGAATCATCCTGATCCCGCCATCGTGTCGCCCCCCGTCCCCGCCGCCATGGTCCCGCAGGCTGTCGTTCCGGAGGTCGTTGTTCTGGAGGCCGTCATCCGCCATGCCCGCACTCACCACCGGTCCGGCCCCGGTGGCAACGGCGGAATCCACCCGCCACCGCGCGCCTCAGGGCGCCACCGGGGTCGTCCGCGGCTTGGTCAGGGTGACCCCATCAAAAACCTTGCCGCTGCCCGAAACCGCTTCGGCTTTGATCGTGCCGTCGAGATTCAGGGTGACATGGAACAGGTGCCGCCGCGGTTCCGCATACGCGAGGTACCACGCGTCCTTGGGCACACTGCGCGTGGCCACGCCCCAGGCACCATCGCCGAGATAGGTGATGCCGTTGGCGTCGTCGCGCTGGTGGCCGCGCAACGGGTGGGTGCGCTTGTAGTTGTGATGGTCATTTTCAAACACCGCGCTCACCCCATGCTTTTCAAAATGCGGGATCCACTGGTTGCGGATTTCCACCGACCGCGGGTGCTCGCAGGGCAGATTGCCCGCCTCCCCCTTGGTCGTGCCGTACGCCGGCCAATGATACACCGGAAAGACAAACCGCTGTCCCGCCCGGCCCGCCAGCGCCTGCCCCAGCCACTCCGCCTGCGGCCCGGCCACCTGATGCGTGTGGCCGCTGTCCAGCATCACCACCGATAAATAATCGCCCGCATCCAGCGCGTAATACGAACGGTTCTGCGGCAGCGCGAACAAGCTGTAAAAATACGAGGCGTCGTCCGGAATCTGGCCGTTGAAGCCGCTTTTGACTTCGTGATTGCCGATGCCCACGATCATCGGGATGGCCCGGCCATCCTTGCCGCGGGCATTTTCCGACCACGACTGAATCCAGTCGACCCACCGGCTGGCATCCACATCGTTCGCATACGCCAGATCCCCGCCGAGAATCGCGAAATCCGGATCCAGCTCGGCCGCCCGCTTGTTCATCGTGTCGACATACTCGCGGTTGTGCATCATGTCGCCACCCGCCACAAACCGCAGCGGCCGGCTCATCGTGGCCGGCAGCGTCCGGAACCGCCGCACCCCCCGGGCCTCCGCACCCGGCTTCTCAACCAGCACAAATTCATGCAGCGTGTCCGGCTTCAGTCCGGTCAGCTCGACCCGCCGCACCTGCAGCGTCGATTCACTCGCCACCCCGCGCGTCCCGGTCGCACTCCGCCACTCCGCCTCCTTGCCATCCCGGTACCACACCGTGGCCGGCGTGTTCTCGTACAAGTTGACCCAGTTCACCGTCATCGTCGTGGTCGGGTCCCGCTGCCACGTCAGGTAAACGCCAATGACATCCGACTGGGCCACGGCCACGGCCGTCTGGAAGACAAAAAAAGCGAGGGCAACTAGAGGTTTCATCGGGTTTCTGGAATACGGACTCCTCCCCGGGATGCAAGCGGAGACCGACGCCACGAAATGGCCCGGCCAGCAAAAAAATCTCCGGGAATTCATAAAAATACCCGCCCCACCCGCACCCGCCGCCCCACCCGCACCAGCAGGTTTTCCCCGATCAGGAACCCGCCGATCCCCATGCCGCCCGCCGCACAGCCCCCGCGTCCAGACGCCACCAGGCCACCGAGGCGAGACCGGACAGGCGAGGCGGGACGTGCGAGATGGGGCGTGCGAGGTGGGGCGGGCCCTCCGGGCGCGCGCACAGCGGGCGCATCCACTGTGCGACCCGTTCCTCGCCTCTTCCTGTGCGCGCCCCGGGCGGAAGCCGTGAGCGTGCGTGCCATGGAGACACCACCCATGCCCGTGCCTAACGAAGAGGCGTTGGAGGTGAGGCGTGCGAGGTGGTCTGGAGAGCAACGGAAGGAACCAGATC
>JALRGF010000075.1 GCA_023253495.1 Verrucomicrobiales bacterium | reverse complement strand
TTGTCAAGTTGCCGGCGCCGTGCTCGCGGCCCTCGTGGCGACTGGACACGCCGCGGCCGACGAGGCTCTGCCTCTGGTGCCGGTCGCGCTGTTGAAAGCGCCGGAGTTCGACGAACCAGCGGCGGCGCCGACACCGGGTTTTTTTGCGCCTTGACGCGGGTGGACCGATTGCCTACGACCTGCCACTGACATATGCACCAGCTTCCACCGATACTCCATGGGCTCGTCCGGGCATCCCGGCACCACGGGCACCTCTGCCGGTTCGCGGCCGTTGCCATTCTCAGTTTTTCCGCTTCCTGGCGGCCCGCCGAGGCCGGGGTGGAACTCGTCGATGATTTCACCTCCTTTGCCCTGGGATCAACGTGGCAGGCGCACGGCTCGGGGGCTCCTGAGGTGGCTCTGGCTGTTGTCGCGGGCATCGGCGATGACGGTTCCTCGTTGCGGATGGGGACCTTGCCCGGAACGGCCAACGAAATCACCGGTATCGAAACCGCCACCCCGGTGGCTCTGGCCGGAGTGTCGTTGATCCGGGTCTCGGCGCGCCTGCGCCCGCTCAATCAGACGGGCGCTGGTGAGGGCGGGGCCTCCGACGCCTCGGCCGGCGTGGCCATTCTCGGAGCCGGAGGGGCTTTTGTGCGCGCGTCGGCCGGAGCCAACCGGCCGTCAGCGCCGGACTGGGGAGACTTTTATACTGACAGCGATGGCAGTGCGGACACCAATGGAGCCTTTCTGCATTTCCCGCCCAACGATCCGGGCGGAAGCGCTGAAGCCTTCCGCACATTCGTGCTGGAGATCAGCTCGGAAGGAACCCGCCTGACCACGCTGTCGTCGTCCGGTGATCCGCTGGCCGTCACTCCCTTCGACACCTTCAATCCGAATCTGACTCTCGCATCCTTCGGCACCAGTGCGACCATCGCCCTGTTTCAGCAGCGTTCCGACGCTTCACTCGCTCCGGAAAACTCTTTTGGCGACTTTGATCGCGTGGTGATTGAAACAGTGCGTGCCACTGATGACACGGATGGCGACGGCATGCCTGATGCCTACGAAACCGCCAATGGCCTGAACCCGCAGGTGGCGGATGGTACACTCGACACGGATGGCGACGGTCTGGTCAACCTTGTGGAATACCAACGCGGCACCAGGGCGGACAACCCCGATACCGATGGTGACGGCCTGCGCGATGGCGTGGAATCCGGAACCGGTTTTTTTGTCAATGCCGGCGACACCGGCACCAGCCCCTTGAAGTCCGACACCGATGGCGACGGCCTGACGGACGGAGCGGAGACCGGCACCGGGGTTTTTGTGAGTGCCGTGAACACCGGCACCAATCCCAACGCCATCGACAGTGATCAGGATGGATTCAACGACGGCCTGGAAATTGCGGCAGGATTCAACCCGAACTCGGCGGACAGCACACCGGCCGGAGTCACCACCATCGCGACGGCCGTCGAGGTGGCCTTTTACGGAGCCCCGGGCGTGAGCTATCGCATCGAGGGATCTCCCGACCTGCAGAGCTGGACCGTCCTCGAGGCGTCGATTCCCGGTTCCGGTACTCGCGTCAGCCGGCTTTATTCGACCGCGGATCGGCCGTTCCGGTACTTCCGGGTCGTGCCCAATTGAATCGCTGCCTCCCCGGTGGCCGCGGATGAGGCGCTCGGAGCGTTCCTCGCCCCCCGACGCAGGCTGCTGAGGTGGTGGTTGACGCTCTCCTGTGGCGCCTCCTCCAAGGGGTGAGGCACGCACGTCGACGACACTATCGGCGGCGCAAAAACTCTACGCGGTTGGTCCATGGCCATGTCGACCACTCAGGCCACCATTCGAGAAGGGCCCGGAGCCATCCGCCGTGGTCATTCCGGGAAAACGATTTGGTGGAAACGAAAATGACCCCTCCATGTTCCTCACCCAAGGCGATCTTCTCGGCCAGCAGAGGAGGAATGGTGGCGAGGTCGAAGGTGAGCAGCGTCATTCCCGCCCGGTGGGCTTCGAGCAGAATAAGCTCGTCCGATTGCTGCAGGAGGCGTCCCCCCATCCAATGGTGGAGACTCTCAACCTGAGCGCCCGGCAAGGCTTCGCGCAGACGGGAAGCCAATGGCGGCCAGACATGCTCATCAAGCAGGAGTGTGAGCGTCGACACCCTCAAGCTTCGGAAACGTGAAGAGAAGGAAGGATCCTCCGAAGCGCCGCCTCATCGTCCCATTCGTCATGCTCATCGACCTCGCGGCCGATCTCATCCCGATACGCTTCGGCTCGGCAGGAACACGGATGCTGAGGGTTGTGGATGGCATGAGGGGATCTTGATTTTGTGTTCAGTGTACACGACGGGACGGATTTGATAGAACCGACCGAGGCGGAGAAAAGCTTTCTCTACACGAGGAATCCTTGGTTTGCGCAAGGGGAGGAGAACCCCGAACTCGGCGGACAGCAACCGGCCAGGGGCAGCACTCGCCATCGCGACGGCCGTCGAGGTGGCTTTTTATTGACGGAGCCGCGGGTGTGACCTGCCGCACCGAGGAAAACCGGGCGTTCCCCGAGGCGGGTGATCGGCGCCAGAACCATTGATTTTTTTAGTGGACATCTGCGCGGGCTCCTTTCAATCACACTGCGTCGGGTTCCCTTCGCATCGTCCGTTGCGATCCGATCCATTTTACCGTCATCCCCTTGCCCCAACCCCATGGCCGCCGGCTACACCTGCCCCGTCTGCGAGTACCCCCATTTGAGCGAACCGCCACGAAGTGAGTTCGGTGGCGGATCGTTTGAAATCTGCCCGTCCTGCGGCTTCCAGTTCGGGGTCAACGACGACGACGAGGGCATCACCTATGAAACATGGCGCCGCCGCTGGGAGGCGGCTGGCATGCCGTGGAGCAGCGTGGCGTTGAAGCCGCCGGCCACTTGGAAACCGGTAGCCCGGCACGTCGCTCCCGGTGGAGCCGCCCTGCGGCGCCCGGCACCGGCACCGGGGGCGGAGTCGCCCGCCGGAGCGGCCGCCGCCCAGCCAACTGGCGCGCGCCCTGCCGCGGCCTCGCCTTCTCCGAAGTCGGTGGCCGAATCAACCAACCGGAAAGCGGCGGCGAAACAACCGGCGACCGCCCAACCGGCATCAAAACCGGCACCGGGCAAAGCGGCCGCCCGCAAGCCGGCCCCGGTGAAAAAGACGGCGGCGAAGCCGGTAACGGTGACACCAGCCGCCGCGAAAAAGGTCGCCGCCAAAAAAGCTGTCGCGAAAAAGGTCGTCGCTCAAAAAGCCGTCGCCAAAAAAGCTGTCGCCCGGAAGGCTCCGGTCAAAAAAGCCGTGGCGAAGAAGTCCCCGGCCGGAAAGGCGTCCCGCCGCTGAGCGGAAGCCGCCCGCAGAGGGCGGTGGCGGCGTGCCGGACGCGTGCCGACGCCGATTACCCGCGCACCTGACCGGTGCCGCGGATGAGGTACTTGTAGCTGGTCAGTTCGGGCAGCGCCATCGGTCCGCGGGCATGGAGTTTGTCGGTGGAAATCCCGATTTCCGCGCCGAAGCCGAACTCCTCGCCGTCGTTGAACCGACTGCTGGCATTCCAGAAGCAGCAG
>JALRGF010000066.1 GCA_023253495.1 Verrucomicrobiales bacterium | reverse complement strand
GAGGCGGATGGCCCCGATCATTTCCGCGTCACCGGCGTCGCGGCAAACGACATGCTCAACCTGCGGGCCGCGCCCAACTCCAAGGCCGCCAAGGTCGGCGGCATACCGCCCGGCTCGAACTGCGTCCGCAATCTGGGTTGCCGGGCAGAGGGTTGATCACGCCGTTTTCCTGAACGAACGACGCATTGGCGCCGCCACCGTCACCAACCGGCCAGGCGTTGTCATCCAACCCCACGGTCCACGGGAAGGGCGAGGGGACGACCGGGCTGAGCGAGACGAAGTCAATGCCCATCCAAGCCCCGCCGCCGTCACCGCTGTAACTGACGCCCTTGAGGGTGACGACGTTGTCAAAGCCCGGCCCGACCTGGGCGCCCACGCTTTCGAGGGTGAACGGGGCGGTCGCGTAGAGTTTGTTGATTTCCGACGTACCAATGACGATCTCGTCCTGCACGAGGACCTCGTTGAAATACACCTCGATCCCGTAGCGCGGGTCGCTGTTTTCCGGGCGGGTGTCGAGGTTGAGGATGTCGAAGGCGACCGAGAGCCGGTCGGTCGGCTTGAGGGTTTCCGGCAGATTGAAGTGGTAACGCAGGTCGTTGTCGGTCCCCGCGAAAGCGCGTTCCGCGGCTTCCTCATTGACCAGCACCACGCCTACCGGGTCGTAAAATCCCAGGGAGTCGGTGACGGAAGCGATGGTGTCGGTGTAGACGCCGGCGAAGTAATAGTCGTCGTCGGCCTGGGCGTCGGCTTCCGGGCTGTTGGGTCGGCCAGGGGGCGGGTTGGTGCCGGATTCCTGGACGAAGCTGGTATTCGGGCCGCCGCCGTTGCCGGATGGCCAGGCGTTGTCGTTCATGCCGACCGACCACGGGAAGCTGGCCGTGGGCAGCGGGTTGATCTGGAGGGAATCGAGCCCGAGCACGTCCCCGCCGCCGCTCGTGCTGTAGCTGATTCCTTTGAGGGTCAAAATATTGTCAAATCCCGGACCCGTCCGCGCGTTGACGCTGGCGAGCGTGAAGGCGGGCGTGACAACGAGCTTGCCGAGCTGGGCCGGGCGGACGACAACCTGTGGCTGGACGAGCACGCCATTGAAATACACCTCCACACCGAAGCGGGGATCGGCCACGCCGGACGAGAGGTTGAGCGGAGCGAAGGAGACCGAGAGGCGGTAATCCGGAGTCAGGCCGGCGGGCAGGTTGAAGTGGTAGCGCTGCTCGGTTTCTCCGGGAGCGAATCCGCGCTCGGCGGCCTCCTCGTTGGCGACCACGGTGCCGGCCGGGTCATAGACACCGTTGCCGGCGAGCGTCGTGGTGTAGACGCCGGCCAGGTAGTAATCGTTGTCGGCGCCTCCGGCGGTTTCCGTGCTGGTCGGGCTGCCCGGCAGAGCGTTGGTGACGCCATTGCCCTGGACGAAGGTGGCGTCGGGCCCGCCGCCATTGCCGACCGGCCAGCCATTGTCCTTCTGGCCGATGGCCACGGGCAGACTGGCGGGCGGAACCGGGGTGGTGACCGGATTGAGCTGGATGTAGTCGATGCCGAGGGCCGCGCTGCCTCCGGACGCCTGGTAATTGATACCGCGCAGAGTGACGATATTGTCAAAGCCCGAGCCGATGAGGGCACCGACACTGGCCAGGGAGAACTGCGGGGTGGTGAAGTCGCGGTCCAGCTGGCCGGCACGGATCATGATTTCCGGCTGGACGAGGACGCCGTTGACGTAGACCTCGACGCCGTAGCGCGGGTCGGTGCCGGAGGCGTCGAGAAACGAAGCATCAAAGGTCACCGCAAGCAACGAGCTGGGTGAAAGGGTGTTGGGCAGATTGAAATGGTAGCGCAGTTCGGTTTCGGTGGCGCTCAGCGTGCGTTCGGCGGCCTCTTCGTTGGCGGAGACCAGACCGACCGGGTCGTAGGTGCCGTTGGCGGCGATGGTCGAGGTGTAGGATCCGGCGAAATAATAATCATTGTCGGCCTGGCCATCGGTTTCCGGGCTGGTCGGGCTGCCCGGCAGCGGGTTGGTGGTGCCGTTGCTGGCGACGAACGTGGCATTGGGGCCGCCGCCGTTGCCGGCCGGCCAGCTGTTGTCGTCCTTGCCCACCGCCCATGGAAACACGGCTGGCGGGATGACCACATCGACCTTTTCGAGCTGCACGTAGTCAATGCCCATCCAGTTGCCGCCGCCGTCGGCATTGTAGTTGATGCCCTTGAGGGTGACGATATTGTCGGCTCCGGCGCCAACCTGGGCGTCCACGCTGGCCAGGGAAAACTGGGTGGTGGTGTAATCTATGCCGAGCTGGGCCGGCCGGATGACAATTTCCGGCTGGACGAGCACGCCATTGAAATAAACCTCGACGCCGTAGCGGGAGTCCGGGTTGCCGGTGTGGAGGTTGAGGGCGTCGAAGGTGACGGCAAGCAGGTCCGTCTGCTTCAGGCTTTCCGGCAGGTTGAAATGGTAGCGCAGATCGTTGTCGGCACCGGCAAACGCCCGTTCGGCCGCTTCCTCGTTGAGATCGACCAAGCCCACCGGCGTGTAATCACCGTTGCCGGGAATGACGATCGAGAAGTCGCCGGCGAAATAATAATCATCGTCCGCCTGGCCATCCGCTTCCGGGCTGAACGGGTTGCCGGGCAGCGGGTTGACGCCCCCTTCCTGCACAAAACTGGTGAACGGACCGCCGCCGTCACCCAGCGGCCAGGCATCGTCATCGGTGCCGACCGACCAGAGCAGCTCGGAGCGCGCGGCCGCCGGCGCGAGCAGGACGGCCAAAGCGGCGATGGCGGGAAGCCGGAGACCGGCTGCGGAGAAAAGAGCTCCATCGGCCGGCGGCAGGGATGTGTGGGGCGCGGACATGACTTCTTTAAAACAAAGAAACCGGGCTTTCGTCAATCGGAATTGACTCGACACGGCCCGGGCGGACATATTTGGTCTGCGATTTGTGGCGGCATTCGACTCCATCTTTCCGGCGGCCGGTCTTCGGGAGCCTCTGGCTCGGGCCTTGGGGCTGGCGGCCGTCCTGGCCCTGTGCGGATGCCGGCCGGGACCGTCGGCGGCCGGGGGCGGCGGTGAATCGTCCTCTGCGCCCCGGGGCGATGCGGAGATGATCCGGGCGCTGGTGACCGCGGAGGAAACGTACCTCGCGCTCGGACCGAAGATGAGTGCGCTTTCCAAAGGCCTCCTGCACCTGCAGCTGCCGGGACCGGGAGCCGAAGACCTCTTCGCCCCGGCGGTCGACATCACCGACCTCGCCCCGGCACCGGAGGCCGGGGCGCCCGACATCGGGGCGATGGAGACACGTTCCTGGCCGGTGGGCGCGGGCGGGCGGACCGAGGGCACCGTCGACCTCTGGCGCCCGCTGCTCGACGAGGTCTCGTGGTTTGAACACGCGAAGGTGTACATCATCGATGGGGAACACCCGGGCGGAAATCCGGACCGGTACGTGGCCAGCGGCGGGTTCGAGGCTCTCGCCTGCCTGAAATCCGGCGCCTGGCGGTCGTATCAGGGGGCGCTCGCGCTGACCTGGGAGCGGCTGACAGCACCTGGCGGAACCGAGCCCGAGTGGCGGATCACCGGATGGTCGACCCGCCAGATGCAGACCAGCACCAGTCCCCGCCGCCTTTTTGCCGAGGTCCTGACGCGTGCCGTGCGCTCGCCGCTGGAGGCCGCCAAAGTCCGCCGCTCCGAACATTACGAGGCCACCCTCAAGTACTACCGCGAAGGCATGAAATCGCCCCCGCATCCGTACTTCGCCCCGATCTCGGCCAACCAGAAGGAAGGAGTGAGCGTGGCCGACATCAATGGCGACGGCTTCGACGACATCTACATCATGGTCCGCATCGGCAAAAACATGCTGCTGCGCAACCGGGGTGACGGCACCTTCACCGAAGCCGCCGCCCTGCACGGACTCGACCTGCCCGGGCACACCACCTGCGCCCTGTTCGCCGATTTCGACAACGACGGGGACCTCGACGCCCTGCTCGGGCGCAGCCTGCTGAAAACTGCGTACCTCGAAAATATCGGGGGCTGGTTCCAGCAGCACCGCGCCCCGCCTCATTTCCCGATGGCCGTCATTTCCATGTCCGCGGCCGACTACAACCGCGACGGCCTGCTCGACGTCTACCTCTGCACTTACCGCCCGGCCGCCCCGGTCGGCGCCAGCCCGGCCGGCGGCGTCGCCCGGACGGAGGACAACGGCTTCGACTGGCCGGATGAATTTTTTCCGCCGGATCTGGCCCGCGAGTACAAGCGGCGTCTGGCCGCACACAACCAGGGCAGCGGCAAGGACCAGGGGTTTCCCAATGTGCTCGACCAACTCGGGCCGCCGAACGTCCTGCTCGCCAACCGCGGCGCCGGCCGGTTCGAGGTCGCCCCCGAAAGCGCCGCCGTCAGCCTCTGGCGCAACTCGCTGCAGGCGACCTGGGGCGACTTCGACCGCGATGGTGACCCCGACCTCTATGTGGCCAACGACTGGGCGGAGGACAACCTGCTGCGCAACGACGGCCCGGACGGCTTCAAGGACGTGACCCGCGAATCCGGCATCAACGCCTACGGCTTCGCCATGGGGGCGAGCTGGGGCGACTACGACAACGACGGCCGCGAAGACCTGTACGTCTCCAACATGTACAGCAAGGCCGGCCGCCGCATCACCGCCAAACTTCCCGGCCTGAGCCGGCCGTACCTGGAGTCCGCCATGGGAAACTGGCTCTACCACCAGGAGACCGACGGCCGCTTCCGGCAGGCCGCCGGCATGGATCCGCCGTCGCTCACCGTCATGAAAGCCGGCTGGTCGTGGGGCGGGTGCTTTGCGGATTTCGACAACGATTCGTTTCTCGACCTGTATGTGCTCAGCGGGTACTTCACGGCGCCCAAGGAGCTGTCGTCCGAGCTCGACTTGTGAAGCAACCTGTGGCGCACGGTCGTGCGTTCCGACGACAGCCTGGCCCGCTCCTCGTTCCGCCTCTCCCCGGAGTGGAAACGCGGGCGCGCGGACGGGGCGCTCCAACCCCACATTGATGCGCGGCTGGCCGGGGTCGAGCGCCGTGGCGACACCCTGGTGGTGCATTCGCTGAGCGGCAACGAGCGCAACCATTATTTCGCCAACCGGGGCGGGCGCTCGTTTGACGACCGGTCAGCCCTTTCCGGGCTGGACACGCCGGCGGACAGCCGCGGGTTCGCGGTGCTCGACTACGACCGCGACGGATGGTCGGACATCGCCCTGGTCAATGCCAACCAGCCGCTCTTCAACCTCTATCGCAACGAAATGCCGGCCGCCGGCCGCACCGGCGGCATGATCGCCGTCCGTTTCGTCGGCGGCAACCGCTCGGCCTCACCTTCGTCGGAATTCGGCTGCCGCGACGGCTACGGCGCGCAGCTCACGGCCGACCTCGGCGACCAGAAAATCATCCGCGAACACCGGTGCGGTGACGGCTTTGCCGCGCAGCACTCAGCCACCATGATCCTGGGCCTGGGGGCCCGCACGGCGGCTCGATCGATTTCCGTGCGCTGGCCGTCGGGGCGCACGACCACCACCTCGGACATCCCGGAGGGCACCCTTCTCACGGTCTTTGAAAATCCGGCTGACGGACCGGGCGGCGAGGCCTTCGCGCGGACCGCGTACCGGACGGCGGCAGTCCCGCCGTCGGAGCCGTCCATGGAACGTCCGTTGTTCCCGCTGGCCGCCGCCGACCAGACCGCACGGCCGGACGCGCGGCTGCGCGTCTACACCACGCTGGCGACGTGGTGCCCGTCGTGCCGCAAGCACCTGCCGGCGGTGCGCCGCCTCCACGAGGCGCTTGCCACCGAAGGTATCGAATTCATTGCCGTGCCGATCGATGCCGAGGACGACGCCACCAAGCTCGCCGACTACGTGCGCGAGCATCCGTTGCCTTCACGGATGGCCGCTCTTGATACCGCACAGCGGGAGGGCGCCTTGGCCGATTTCAAAGCGGCCCTCGGCGAGGAGCCTCCGCTGCCCAGCACCGTGATCACCGACGCGCAGGGCCGGGTGCAGGCGGCGCAACCCGGCGTGCCTGCGGTCTCCCTGCTGCGCCGCCTGCTCCATGAGCAGGAGGTACGCTAGCCCGCCGCCCGGGTCCCTCGCTTACGGCCACGGCCTCACGGACCGGACGGCGGGGGCGGCGGCCGTCCGGTCATGCCGGCCACCGTCAGCACCAGTTTTTCCGGAAAGGTCGCTTCCGCGCGCTCGACCATCACCGCGCGGGCCAGTGCCGGATCGTCGGTGATCAGGCCGTCCACGCCGCGGCCGAGCTGCGCCGCCATGGCCAGCGGATCGTTGACCGTCCAGACATGCACCTTCAGTCCGCGCCGCGCCGCCGACCGCAGCAACGGCCGCGTGACGGTACGCACGTTGAGGCCGAGGAAATCGATGTCGAGCCGCGTCAGATCGCCCACCGCCACCGTTGAAAGCAGGCCGACCTTCCATTGCGGGCGCAGCCGCCGCACGGTGCGCACTCCGGCGTGATTCAGCGACATGATCATGACCTGATCAGCCATACCGGCGGCCTCGACCTGTTCGATCACCCGTTCTTCCAGCCGCCCGGGTGTGCCGTAGTATTTCAACTCGATCAAGACTCCGCTGCGTTCCTTGCAGAGGGCGAGCACCTCGGCCAGACGCGGTGCCCGCTCGGCCGCAAAGTCCGGGGATTTCCACGAGCCGATGTCGATGCTGTCAATTTCCGCATCACGCATGTCCCGGAGCGCCCGGCCGGGGCCGCGGAACCGCTTGAAGTCGCGGTCGTGAAACACAAATACCGTGCCGTCAGCCGACTCCTGAACATCGACCTCCACCCAGTCGGCCCCCGCCTCCACCGCAGCGCGCACGGCAGCCAACGTGTTTTCCGGCGCCACCGCGGAGGCGCCGCGGTGAGCGATGACGACGGCCGGGTGTTCGGTGTGCAGGGACTCGAGCCATTGGAAGGACAGAAACCCAGTCACCGCACACAACCCGATCCCCCCGGCCGCCGCCGGCATCAGGGAGCCGGACAGCGGTCGCCGCGCGGCACGCTCACGCGTCGAATCCCGATCCAGCCCCGCGAGGCGGTACAAGCGCAGGTGGTGCAGCGCGATCAACGATCCGCCGACCATGCCGACCAGCCAGCCGGTGGCCAGCGAGAGCGCCAGCGCCAACCCGAGGGCCGCCACCAGCAGCGACGGTTGCCGGTGCCAATGCTCTGCCGACCACAGGGCGAAAGCCGACCATGGCAGGTTGAGCAGCGAGCCGATCAGCGGCGTGCCCAGCGCCCACGCGACCAGTCCACCAGAAATCCACCGACGCTGCCCGGCCGCCGCCCGCGCGCTCAGACGCAACGCCGCCCCGGGAGAGGCGCCCCGGAACATCACCAGCGGCAACGCATGCACCCAACCAGTCGCCAGGCGCGCCACCACCACGACATGAACCAGCCCCACTGCCGCGGCCAGGCCCGCCGCCCACCAGAATTCCCGGGGTTTTTTCGCGAGGTAATAGTTGATGTCATTCTCGCTGAGCAGCCCGGCATAAACCGCCGCGTACAGGCCGGTAAACGGCACGGACCACACCCCCAGCCGGAGCACGCAGCGCAGCGAGACCCGCAGCAGCCGCGGCAGCGCCGGCCCGAGCACCCCGGGCACCTCAGCCAGCCGCGCCTCGCGGCCGCAGAGCAGCGCACGCGCCGGCACCAGTTGGGCCGCGTACCCCAGCCATTGCAGGGTCAGCCAGACACTGGCCAATCCCACTGCCAGCACCGCCCCAACCGGACTGAGCACAGACTCCGCAATCGCCGTGTCGCTCAGCGCCCTCTCCCCGGACCACGACACCATCGCCTGCAGGACCAGCGCCCCCAACGGCCCGATCACCCCCGCCGTCACCGCGACCACCGCCAGATGCACAACCATAAACGTCATCCAGCCGCGGCGGAACGCCGACAGAATTTCCTTGAGAGCCACCGGCGTCGTCATTCCCGGATATCCTGCCACGCTTCATTGAAACCGGCAGCTTTTTCGATCCACCTCCTGACGCCCACGCGTCGACAGGAGACGTGAAGGCGGGACGTGAAAAGGTGTGACCGGACATCCAGGCCGGTCGGTGGCGGGCGCGGCCACTGCCGGGCCCGTCCCTCGCCTGCTCCTGTGCGTGCCCCGGCTTGTGCGTGCCCTGGGTGCGGTCAGTGGGAGTGAGCCGTGGGATGAAGGTAGCAACGAAGGTCATCGGCGACTCGGTCAGTGGGCACGGTCAGTGGGAGCGGTCAGTGGGAGCAGCTGACACGCGGTGCTCCAGTGCGGCGCTCCCAGCGCGCGCGCGAGACCCGAGCCCCGCAGAGCGTCGCCCCGGCCGAACCGTGAAGCCCGCCGCTCGAAGAGGCTCAAAGAAGTTTCCGGCCTGAGGCGTCCTCACCGCCGGCGCGCCCGGAGGGCCCGCTCCACCTCGGCCTCACGCCCCACCTCGCCGGAAGCCGACCACCGGCCACCGACCTCTGACCCAAGCCCGTGCTTGCGGGGCGGGCGAAGGTGAATACGATGACCGATCCGAAAGCCCGCGCCGTGATCGCTCTTGATTCACAAGTCCTTGTTCTAAACCGGCTTTGGCAACCGGTGAACACCTGCACGGCCCGGCGGGCCGTGACCCTGGTCTTTCTCGGGCATGCGCACATCGTGCACCGCGATGAGGAAAAGAACTACTCGACGCACGACGCATACTCGTGGCTCAGCCTGGCGCAGGACCACCACCGGCAAAAAGCCCAGCCGCCGTGCCTGCGCTCGGCGCGGCACGCGTTCGTGGTTCCGGAAATCATCGTGCTGACGCTGTACGACCGGCTGCCGAAGACCGAAGTCAAATTCACCCGCCACAACGTCTTCATCCGCGACCGCCACACCTGCCAATACTGCGACCGCGTGTTCGATCCGCGGGACCTGAACCTCGATCATGTCATCCCGCGCGACAAAGGCGGACGGACCACATGGGAAAATGTCGTCGCCTCCTGCATCCGATGCAACTCAAGGAAGGCCAACAAGCTCCCGCATGAGGCGCGCATGTTTCCGCGCACCGAACCGCGGGCGCCGCGCTGGCGCCCGTTCCACAGCAGCATGCGCCACCAGGAAGCACGGCCGAGCTGGCTCGACTTCATCGAAGTCAGCGACGGCACCGTGGAAATTTCCGCCTAGTGCTTCATGCGGCCGCCGTAGACGGCGCGGTCACCGAGTTCCTCCTCGATGCGCAGGAGCTGGTTGTACTTGGCAATATTCTCATGTGCGTGTCACAGAGGCTGTACTCTAGCACTCTGTTGTACTCCACCAAGTTTGCTATACTTCCCTTCACTTCCTAAAGTGAAACAGGAGTTTTTTTGTGTCTATCAGGATTTGACTAAATCTCTGATTCTCACATTTTTCATTTTACCAATTATGGAAAAATGACTTAGCATCATGTTTTCTTGATTGAAAACAAAGGACAATTGCTTGAT
>JALRGF010000046.1 GCA_023253495.1 Verrucomicrobiales bacterium | reverse complement strand
CCGCACCCGCGGCACGATCCGGCAGCCCGAGCGGAATCAGCAGCGCGAGCAGCCGGAGAGCGAACAACCGTGGGGGAGTCCGTCGCACCGGATCATGGTGCGCGCGCGTCCGACCGGTTGTCCAGCCGGAAATGACCGGCCACCCGGCGTCTCGCACCGGGCGCACGGCGGCGCACACCCGGCGTGAGCGCACGCTGACCGCTTTACCGCACGCTGACCGGCAGTGCTCCGGTGAGCGCGCCGACCACCCGGGCGTGGGCGGCGTCGACCTCCTTTGATTCCAGAGTGCGGGTGGGATCGCGGTAGGTCAGCGAGTAGGCGAGCGACTTGCGGTCATTCGGCAGCTTGACGCCCTCGGGGTCGGAAAAAACATCGAAGAGCGAGACTCCGGCCAGCAGCGGTTCCTTGATCTTCCGGGTGAAGAATTCCTCGATCTGCCCGTGGCTGAAATCCGCCGCCACTTCCAGCGCCACATCGCGGGTGCTGGCCGGGAACCGCGGGATTTCCGCATAGCGGGGGGCGGTGGCCACGAGTTTTTCCAGCGCCCCGAGGTTGAATTCGGCGACGTAGACCGGAGCGGTGGCGTCGAGGGCGCGGGCGCGAGCCGGCCGCAACTGACCGGCCAGCCCGACCACCTTGCCGCCCACGCTCACCTCCGCGGCGAGCACGAGCAGCGGATGCTCGATCTTTTTGAGTCGGGCGTCGTCGCGTCCGAGCAGGGCATCGATGACTCCATGGAGGTCGTGCAGGTCGGTGTCGTACGGGGCTTTCTTGAGCCACGACGGCGGCACGTGCGGGCCGCTGAGCAGGACGGCCAGCGCCTGGGCTTCGGCAGATCCGGCCTGGGGATTCGGCGAGGTGGCAAACACGGTGCCGACCTCGAAAAACCGGAGCGCCGACGCGCCCTGACGCAGGTTGTGCGCGGCCACCGCCAGCAGGCCGGGCACCAGGCTCGGCCGCAGGTGGGTATGGTCCTCGCTCAGCGGGTTTTTGAGGGCGAGCGGCTCGCTGCGGCGGCGGTCGTACCCCAGTCCGTCCGCCAGCTGGGCCGACGAGATCAGCTTGATGGTGCGCGCTTCGTAAAAGCCGATGGCCGCGAGCCGCTGCTTCCAGTTGAGGACGCGGTCGTACGTCTCGTCCTCCGCCGCCGGCGCGGCAAAGGCGGCCACGGTGCGCGCCGGGATGCCGTCGAGACCGGCCACCCGCGCCACTTCCTCAATGAGGTCTACCGGCCGCTGCAGGTCCTGACGGTAGGAGGGAATCTGCCACCGCGTCGCACCGGTACCGGGTGCCGTAGACCCACCGGTGCGCAACCCGAGCCGCTGCAGAATCGACGCGATCGCGTCATTGCCGATCGACGATCCGAGCAACCGGCGGACATGGTCGCCGTCGAGCGGCACCTCCCCGGTCAACACCGGCTCCGCCCCCGCCACTACCACCACATCCTCCGTCACCCCGCCGGCCAGTTCCACGATCAACGCCGCCGCCCGCGCGCTCGCCACGGCCACCATCGCGGGGTCCACCCCGCGCTCGAAACGGTAACTTGAGTCGCTCGACAGCCCGAGCCGCCGGCTGCTGCGGCGCACCCCCGAGGGCGCAAAATACGCGCTTTCCAGCAGCACATCGGTCGTCGCCTCAGTCACCCCGGAATCCTCGCCGCCCATCACCCCGGCCAGGGCCAGCACTTTCGCGCCGTCGGCAATCACCAGATCCCCGGCAGTCAGCGGGTACACCTTGCCATCCAGGGCGGTGAACGATTCGCCGTCGGCCGCCGCGCGCACCACCAGACCTCCGTGGATTTTCGACGTGTCAAACGCGTGCAGCGGCTGGCCGAGGTCATGCAGCACGTAATTGGTGACATCGACCACCGCGTTGATCGACCGCAGGCCGATCGATTCCAGCTTCGCCTTCAACCACGCCGGGCTCGGCCCGACTTTCACCCCGCGGATCAGGCGCGCCGTGTAGTACGGACAGGCCGGCGAGCGCAGATCAATGGCGATCACCGAGCGGCCCGGAAGGGCGGTCGGCACCGGCGTTGCCGGCGCCGTCCGGACCGCCGCGCCGCGCAGCGCCGCCAGTTCGCGCGCCAGGCCGGCGTGCGAAAGCAGGTCGGGCCGGTTCGGGGTGACTTCGATTTCGACCAGGGTGTCGCTGCCGAGGTACGTGCCGAGCGGCATGCCGACCGGGGCATCCGGCGGCAGAATGAGCAGGCCCTCGTGGTCGTCACCCAGCCCCAGCTCCCGGCCCGAACACATCATGCCCTGGCTCTCCACCCCGCGCAGTTTGCCTTTCCGGATCGTGAAATCACCGGGCAGCACCGCCCCCTCAAGCGCCAGCGGCACTTTGTCGCCAGCCTTGAAATTCTTCGCCCCGCACACGATCTGCAGCGGCTCACCCTGCCCGCCGTCGACCCGGCACACGCTCAGTTTGTCGGCGTCCGGATGCCGGTCGAACTCGAGGATCCGGGCGACCACGACGCGGTCCGAGGCCACGCCCCTGTGCTCAATGCCCTCGACCTCGACGCCGGCAAAGGTCAGCAGACGTGAGAGTTCGTCGACCCCTGACCCGGCGAGGTCAAGGTGGTCCGAAAGCCAGTTCAGTGAGATGAGCATGAAAGGAAGCGGGGGTCAGCGACCGGTGACCAGCTGGGCACCCGGGGAATCGACCAGCTCGAGGCGCAGCGGCGCCGGCCGCAGGCCCGGGTCATGGAAGACGGTGACCGTCTGGCGGCCGGCCGGCAGCGTGAGCGTGGTGCGCGGCTGGGCGTCGATCAGTTGTTCACCGACAATAAATTTCAAGCCGTCCGGATCCGCCACGGCAAAAACCACCGGGCCGGCGGTGGCAACTTCCACCTCAAACTGCGCCACCCGGCGATTGAAGTTGTTCCAGAGCCGGATCGTCGGGATGTCGTCGCCGGGCAGGGCGCCGCCCGCCGTCGCATACGCCGGCATCCAGGTCAGCGCCGGATCGTCAGAGGCAAACAGACGGTCGCCCAGCAGGTTGTGGGCGCGGCCGAGCGCATCGGTCGGCTGCAGCACGCGCCAGCGGCGCACGTAGTTCTGCGGCGGCACCTTGAAATCCCCCTCGCGGCCGAGCTCGCTCATGAACCGGATCAGGTCGAGAAATTCGTCCTTGCGCAGGCTGGCCGTCAGACCGGGCGGCATCAGGCTGACCGGAAGGATTTCATTTTTCTCGATGGTCTGGGCCGGGATCGCCTGGAGCTGGCCGGCGGCGTCGCGCAGGGTGACGGTCTGACCGTCCCGGGCCACGATGGCCCCGGCAAGCACGGCGCCATCCTTGGTCGTGATGACATTGGTGTGATAGCCTTCCTTGATTTTGGCGCTGGGATTGAGCATCGATTCGATCAGGTAATCGATCTGCGCGCTCGCGCCGATACTGAGCAGGTTCGGTCCGATTTCCGGACCACCGCCGCCGATGCCATGGCACGTCTGGCAGAGCAGGGCGGCGCGGCGGTAGACGAGTTCGCCGCGGTGGGCATCACCCTTCGCTTTCACCTCGCCGACCAGCGCGTTCATTTCTTCCGCACTCAGCGTCTGATTGATCGGCTTGAGGTTGCCGGCGGCGGCCAGCGCGTCCTGCAACGCCTTGGTGTCGGTGCCCGCGCTGCTCGCTTTCTGCAGGCCGGCCTGGGCAACCGCTTCCGGCAGCGAGGTGCCGGCCAACGCTTCGGCCAGCGCGGCCGGGCCGTCCTGCCGGGTGACAAACGCCTCGAAGACCGACGGCGCCACTGCCGCGCTGCCGGCTCCACCGAGCAGCGCCACCGCGCGCGCGGCCGCGATCTTCACATCGAGCGAGGCCAGCGCCCCG
Source organism: Verrucomicrobiales bacterium (assembly GCA_023253495.1). GTDB lineage: Bacteria > Verrucomicrobiota > Verrucomicrobiia > Verrucomicrobiales > V1-33 > CAJBME01. The sequence continues at coordinate 6,932 of JALRGF010000046.1, read as the reverse complement.
ATGGCGGCGGCCCGCTGCGCCACCGGCGCATCAGCCTTCCCGGCGAGCGCACTGATGATCCGCGGCGTGGCGTCGCCACCGAGCGCCAGCAACCCGTCAAGCACCGCCTGCAGGTCAGCCGCTTCCGTGGTCGGACGGGACAGGACCGCCACCAATGGTTCCCGGGCCGCCTCCAGCTTGAGCACCCCGCAGAGGCGCGCCGCCGCGCGCCGGACCGCCGGATCACCATGAGCCAAAAGGGCCAGGGCGCGTTCCGGACGCTCCGGGGCCACGTTGCGGACGCGGACGGTCTGCACCAGCAGGTCAAGGCCGACCGCCTGGTCGGCCGGTGCGGCGCCATCCGCCGCGTCAAGCAGCAGGCCGAGTTCCACCGGCCCGCCCATCTGACTGACGAGCTGGAGCACGGCCGGGCGGTCGGAGGCACCGATTTTCCCGTCGCGCAGCGCGGTGACCAGCGGCTGGAGGGCGGCGGGATTTCCGGTCGCCTTGAGGGCGAAGACGACATGCTGGAAATTGCCGCCAAAGGTGATTTCCCCGCGGGTGAAGGCCGGCAGCCAGACGTCCGCGGTGTCGCGGCACGTCTGCCAGAGCGCAAAATCAAGGTTCTCATCCATGTCGCGGTCGAGCGCCCGGAGCGCGGTCTCGGTCGCTTTGGCCGTGCGCAGCGCCCGCAGGCAGTGGAGGGCCTCCAGCCGGACGCGCGGGTGCGGGTCGGCCACCGCACCGAAAACAAATTCGGCGAACCCGGCGGGAATAAGATCGACGCCCGGCGCACGGTTTGGATCGGCGGAAAGAATGGCGTCGTGGATCCGGCGCAACGCCATCGCGCGCAGCTCGGGCCGGCGCTCCGGTCGCGCGGCTTCGCGCAGCAGGTCGGTGTGCCGGATGCCAAGGCCGGCGTACGCCCAGAGGGCTTCGAGGTGGGCCTGGGCGGTCCCGTCCTGCGAGAGGTCCAGGGTTTTGACCCAGGCGTCGAGGGCCGCGACAGAGGCGGCACCGCGTTCCCGCAGTTCCCGTTTGGCGAAGAACCGGGTCGAATCCTCGGGTGCGGTCAGCAGGGCGGTCAGCTCCGCGGAGGTGGCGCCGACAATGTCCGGCTTCGCCAGCGGGGCCCGTCCTTTGACGGTGACGCGCCAGATGCGGCCGCGGGTGTGGTCGCGGCGCGGATCGCGGAAATCAACTTCGCCGTGCTGGATGATCGGGTTGTACCAGTCGGCAATGTAAAGCGCGCCGTCCGGCCCCATGCGCAGGTCGACCGGGCGGAACGACCGATGGTTGGTCTTGATGACATCCTCGACCTGCTTGCCGGCGTAGCCGGACCCCTGGTCACTGAGGACGAAGCGGTTGATGCGGTTGCCGCGGAAATCGGGAAGCACCATGCTCCCCTGCCACTCTTCGGGAAAATGGCGGCCGCTGATCCGCTCCAGGCTGCAATGCTTCGGCTGGCCGGGGTTCAGTCCTTTGAGGATGCGCGGGTAGTCGCGGGTCCAGTCATCCTCCTTGGCCCAGAAAAAGGCGGCCCCGGGAAACGCGTAGTTCACCCCTTCGGAATACGCGCCGTCCGTGGTGAAGGACTGCCCCCAGGGGTCGAGAACGTGCCCCCACGGGTTGACCTGGCCACGGGTCATGATTTCCGCCTGGCCGGTCTCGGGCCGGAAATACCACACGCCGCCACCACCGAGGCGCCGCACCCCCCACGGGGTCTCCAGATGGGTGTGGATGTAGATTGACTGGTTGAAAAAGAACCCGCCGTCCGGTGCGCCCCGGAACGTATGAATGATGTGGTGCGTGTCCTCGGTGCCGAAACCGCTCAGCAATACATGCTCCCGGTCGGCCCGCCCGTCGCCGTCGGTGTCGCGCAGAAACAACAGCTCGGTGGAATTGGCCACGTAACACCCGGACCCCTTGTCGCCAGTCCCGAATCCCAGTACCGCCGCTTCTCCCGGACCCACCGGAAAAAGGCCGGTCGGAATCAGCAGGTTGTCGGCAAAGGTGGTGGAAACGTCCGCCGCCCCGTCCCCATCGGTATCCTCCAGCACGACCAGCTTGTCTTCGGACGGCGCCCCAGGCTTGATCTGCGGGTAAGTCTCGGATGAGGCCACCCACAGCCGCCCGCGCGCGTCCCACGCGATCTGGACCGGCTTTTTCAACATCGGATCCGCCGCAAACAGGTTCACCTCCAGTCCGGGAGCCAGCTCAAACGAAGCACGCTCGACCTCGGGATCGGGGGCCGGAATGTCCGAAGCGGACGGTTGCAACGCATCCGCCGGCGTCTGCTGGGCCTGAGCAAAGATCGCCGGCGCGGTGGCCGGCAGGGCCAGCATGAAGGCGGGCACACAGGCGGCCGTGGACAGGGCAGCACGGACAGCGGGTCGGGGCACAGGGGTCTTTTTCATTTCGGGCAGGTCAGCACGGTGGGCAGGGCGCGCCCGAGGGCAAGGGCGCAGACACTCGGGAATCGGAGGAATCGGAAAAGACGCCGCCCGGCCCGCCGCCGGTCCGGCCTGCTCAACCGCCGCCGCAAAGAAAGACGCCTGGTCCGAAGATCGCGGATCAGATTCGGACCTCATCCCCGCTCTCAGATGTCCGGAGTCGAGGTATCGTCCTTGGCGCTCGGTGGCGGCGTGAAATCTTTTTTGTTCTCCAGCACCTGGTCGACGATCCCGTAACCGACCGCCTCGGCCGCCGTCATCCAGTGGTCGCGGTCCGCATCTTTATCGACCTGATCCGGCGTCTTCCCGCAATGGTGCGCGATGATCCGGTTGAGCCGCTGCTTGAGCTTGTACATGTGGTTCACGCTCCGCTCGACGTCGCTGGCCGTCCCCTGGGCGCCGCCACTGACCTGATGGATCATGATGTCCGAGTTGGGCAGCGCGAACCGCTTGCCCTTCGTCCCGGCACACAGAAGCACCGCCCCCATGCTGGCCGCCATGCCGATGACGTAGGTGTGAATGTCGCAGCTCACAAACTGCATCGTGTCGTAAATCGCCAGTCCCGCCGACACACTGCCACCGGGGCTGTTGATATAGAGGTGGATGTCTTTGGACGGCTCGGCCATCTGCAGGAACAGAAACTGCGCGATGACCGCATTGGAGACCTGGTTGTATGGATCAATCTCCGAGCCGATGAAGACAATCCGGTCCTTGAGCAGGCGGCTGTAAATGTCGTAGCTGCGCTCGACCCGCCCCTCCGTCTCAATGACAATCGGAATCACGCTGTTGCGCAACTCCGAGGCCGACATGCGGTGCAGGTCGGCAGGCGAATAAGAAGAGATCGGGGGACGGTGGTGCAGGATGTTCATCGCGCGGGATAGTAAATAGTGGAACGGGGGACTTCGGGAAAAGCAATGCGGGAATCCGCCGCCTCCCCCATCCGGATTACGCCGCCGGCTCCCCGGCGGTCGGCTCAACTTCCTCAATGACCGCCCCGGCCAGCAACAGATCGATCGTCTTGCGGGTCACCACGTTTTCGCGCAGACGGTCCATGACCCGGCGGTTCTTGATCAACTTGCGGATCTGGTCGCGGGTCGCCCGCGCCTGCATGGCATGCCTCAGCAGTTCCTGCTGCAGGTCCTCCGGCGTCGCCTGCACCGCCTCCTGCATGGCCACTTTCTGCAGGATGAAGGTCGTCTTGACATCATACTGCGCCTGCTGGTTCGCCGCCGCCATGATCTCGTCCTGATGCTCGACAATCTCCTCCTCGGAAACCCCGCGCTCCTGGTTCGCGTTGACCAGCTCCTGCACCCGCCGCTGCGTCGCCTGCTGCAACATCTCCTGCGGCATGTCGAAGGAAATCTGCTCGTTCAAATGCTGGATCACCTGCTCCCGCTTGGACTGCTCGATCTTCTGCTGCAGATCAGCCTCCAGCGCGCGTCGCACCGCGTCGCGCAGGCCGGCGGCGTCGTCAGCCAGCCGCGTCTGCCGCGCAAACGCGTCGTCCAGCTCCGGAAGCAGCTGCTCGCGCACCGCCTTCAAGGTGATTTCATACGTCACTTCCTTGCCGGCCAGCTCGGCCACCGGGAAATCACCCGCCAAAGTCAGCGGCACCGGGCGCGTCTCACCCACCGCCAGACCCACCAGCCCGTCACAGAAACCGGGCAGGAAATTCGGCTCCTTCACCAGGATCCAGTAGTCCGAGCCCTCCTGGAGCTGGGGCGCCGACGAAGGCGCCAGCTCGCGCACCGGCTTTCCATCGACAAATCCTTGATAATCAATAACAGCGACATCACCAATCTGAAGCGCACGGTCCTCGACTTCCGGATAGTCCGCCTGGCGCTCGCGCAGGTTCTGGATGGCCTGATCAATGTTCTCCTCGGTGATCGTGATCTTCGGCACCTTGATCGGAATCCCCTGGAGCGAAGGCAGCTCAAACGCCGGCGCGGTGATCACCTCGATGGTGAACGTATACGTCCCGTCATCATTGAAATGAGCGTCCTTGACCTCGACCGGACTGAGCACCTCCAGGCCGTCTTTTTTGCTGCCTTCCTGATAGCCTTCGGACGTCAGCCGCTCCCGCAACTCCTGGTCAATCTGCTTGCCGAACTTGCGCACAATCATCGCCGCCGGCGCCTTGCCCGGACGGAATCCGGGAAGCGCGGCTCCCTGATGATAAAGCTTGGTGATAGCGGCTCGCTGCGTCTCCACTTTCTCGCGCGGCACCTCCACGCGGATGGTGGCCTTGCAGTCAGGGAGCTTTTCGACGGTGATATTCATGGGAAAATGGAACGTTGAGACCCCCCGGCCGCAGGGGCTTCCGGGGAAAGGGCGCAGACCATAGGTCGGTCCGGCCCGGTGACAAGCAATTGCTGAAAGGTCGCTCACGCGCGGCCCCCGGCTCCTTTCCCATGGCACCCCGCCGCCCCCGGGTTCAGCCGGCACGCCGGTAGTGCCGGCCGGGCCGCTGACGGACCAGCCCTTTGAGCTCCAGCTTCATCAAGGCCACCGTGACCGCCGCCGCCGCCAGCCCGCTGGCCGCCACCAGATCATCAAATGCTCGTTCGTCGTGCCCAAGGACTTCGAAGAGCCGGTGCTCGTCACCGGCCAGCGCCACGCCCGCCCCGCCCCGCGCTTCCTCCCCGCCGCCGTCCGCCTCCGGAGGGATCAGCCAGCCGAGGTCGTCCAGAATGTCCGCCGCCGCCATCACCAGACGCGCCCCGTTCTGAATCAACCGGTGGCATCCTTCCGAGGTCGGGCGGTCGATCGGCCCGGGCACCGCATAGATCGGCCGCCCGTAGTCGGCTGCCTGGTTCACCGTGATGAGCGCTCCGCTGCGCGCCGGAGCCTCGACGCACACGACCGCCTGGCTCCAGCCGGCCACAATCCGGTTGCGCAACGGAAAACTTTGTTTGTCCGGGTTGTAATCAACGGGAAATTCCGTCACCACCGCGCCATGACCGTCGGCAATGCGGTCCGCCAACGCCTTGTTCGCCGGCGGCCAGAATTTGCCCAGACCGCTCCCCAGCACCCCCACCGTGCGCCCGCGCGCCGCCACCGCGCCCTCATGAGCCGAGGCATCAATCCCCAGCGCCAGTCCGCTGAGCACCGTGACCCCGCTCTGCGCCAGCTGGAAACCAAGCCGCCGCGCACACTGCACCCCGTAATGAGTGGCCCGCCGCGAACCCACCACCGCAATCCCCCGGTCGTCCCGCGCCTCCAGCCGCCCCCACACATACAACACCAGCGGCGGATCAAATACCTCCCGCAACGTCGCCGGATACCCCGCGTCCTCCGCCGTCAACACCTGCGCCCCAACCTCCCGGATGCGCCGCAACTCGCGGCTCAAATCAATATGCGCTTCCCAGTCCGCCACCCGCTGCGCCATCTCCGGCCCAAACCCCTCAACCCGCGCCAAGGCCCCACGCCGCGCCCGCAACGCCGCTTCCGGTGACCCGAACGCCTCCAACAGCCGACGGACCCGCACCGGACCAATCCCGGAAATCAAATTCAAGGTGAGATACGCTTCGCGCCGGGTCATCAGGATACTTGTTCATTGAAACAGCTGACGTCAAAGTGAAATAATGAACACTTTGGGGCCCACGCTGCCAGGAACCTCCCTGTACGGCCCGCCACCCGCCTTTCTCTCGACCAATCCCGATAAAGACTCTCGCAAAGGCGCAGGGGGCTCCCGCAGAGTCGCGGGGGGCGCGCAGGGATCGGTCACAGAGTACCTGTCCCGCTGAGAGACGGCAGGGACACACAGTACCTGTCCCGAAGAGGAAGCGGGCGGGCGGGGGCCTCCCGCGGAAATCACAATTTACCTGTCCAACGGTTGCATCTCCCGCAGAGGCGCGGGGGCGCGGAGGCATCACCGTTTGCCTGTCCCGTTATCGCGTCGCCAGCAGATCACAGTTTACCTGTCCCGTTATCGCGTCCGAGAAAATCCGTGAATCCCCGCACGGTGGCGGCGTCGAGACGCCGCGCGACCTCCGCGACCGGGGCCACGGTGGCGAGGTAGTCGTCGAGGTGAATGACGGAATTGTGGGAGTGGATGTAGCGGACCGGGACGCCGATGACGACGCTGGGCACGCCGAGGCCGGAGGTGGTGAAGGCGCGGGCGTCGGTGCCGCCGCTGCGGCGGACGGCGAGTTGGTACGGGATGTTTTTTTCGGTGGCTATGTCGGTGACGCACCGGACCAGCCGCGGGTTCATGAGGGCGGTGGGGTCCATGACGCGGATCTGGGGGCCTTTGCCGAGCACCGCCTGGCGGGCGCCGGCGGGGTGGCCGGGGGTGTCGTCGGCCGGGGTGCCCTCGATGACGAGGGCGACGTCCGGGCGGGCCAGGGCGGCGGCGGTTTCGGCGCCGCGGCAGCCGACTTCCTCCTGGACGGTGGCCACGCCGAGGAGGTGTCCCGGTGAAGGAAACGAGGCGGCGGCGAGTTGACGCAGGGCGGCGATGGTCACGGCCACGCCCACGCGGTTGTCGAAGGCCTTGGC
>JALRGF010000024.1 GCA_023253495.1 Verrucomicrobiales bacterium | reverse complement strand
ACCGCACTCCCAGAGCGCGCCGCGCCAGAGCCCCAGGCACCGCACGCCGCCTATTCAGACCCCACGCCCCCAAGGCACAGCGCCGCCGCCCGAGGCGACGCGGGCGGGTGGCGGGTTCCGCTTACTGCGAAGCCGGGAACTGGGCTGGCGGGCTGGTATTTCCGGAGTGGGAGGCGGAGATTTCGATGACCAGGTCTTGCGGGGGGGTGGTGTCCGGGTGGAAGCCGTTGGGGACGATGAGGGATGGGTGGTCGAAGGGGGCGGATTCCTGTTCGACGCGCGGGTCGGTGAGGCAGTGGAGGAAGAAGAGCAGGGATTCGGCGTCGTGGATCTGGGTTAGGTTGGGGGTGCCGGTGGGAGTGCCGTCGGGGGCGTCGATCCGGCCGTCGTGGTTGAGGTCGAGGCGACCCATTTGCGGGTGGAGGTCCGGATTGCGGACCGGGTCGGCGGGGATGAGTCCGTGGAAGTCAGCGCTGTAGAACCGGAGCACCTGGCGGAGGGTGAGGAAGCGGCCGTTGTGCATGTAGGGTTCGGTGAGGGCGGTATTGCGGAGGCTGGGGGTTTTGAAGGCGCCCCAGCCCATGAGTTCGGAGTCGGAGATGAAGAGTTTGCGATGACCCCAGGTTTCCTCGGACATGACCATGCGGCGGGCGCGTTTGAAGAAGTGGTGGTCCTTGCGGAGGAGGGTGTTGCTGAGGTGGTGGCGGTCGCCGGTGTGGTCGCGGAGGATGACCGGTTGGCGGAGGAGGGCTTCGGGGGGTGTTTCGTGGCGAGCTTCGAATTCCTTGATTTGCCTCATTTTTTCGGCGGCTCGTTCGAGCATGGTATTCATGTCATCCGGGTCGAGAGCCGCGGGTTCCGCGGGGGTTTGGCGTGTTTCCTCGCGGGGCAGCTGGTAGGCGGAGCCGAGGTCGAGTGACTGGCGGAATCCTTCTTCGGCGGCGGCGAGCTGGCGGGCGACTTCGGCGACGGCTTCGGTGACCAGCGTGCGGTCCTTGATTTCCGGGAGGACGCCGGGGGCGATGAGCGGTTGCAGTGATTGGATATCCTTCATGGCCGGCGAGGGGCTGGCTGCCATTTTCTGGAAAAGCATGGCATCGGCGGCGGGTGCGACCGCTTTCTGGAAGCCTTGGGTGGTGACGACCAGGTCATCCAGGCCGTCGAACGCCCAGATGCCCCAATCGTAGCGCGGTTCCGAGACCCCGATGTTGTAATAACCGAGGTCGTAGAAGGCGTAAGGGTCGAGCGGTTTGGCGCCGGGTAGCGGGGACGGGGCGAATTCCAGCGGTGGCCGGGTCCCCCGCCAGGTGATCATCGGGGAGCGCGGCTGGCGCGGGGGCGGGGCCGGGTCGATCGGCATGAATTCGATCATCAGCGGAAGCCCGAGCGCCTCGATGACCGGAAGGCGTTCCTGATCGAAGAAGAAGAGCCGGTTGCCGAGCAGGTGGCGGTTGCGGTCGGTGACGCCGCCCGGGTGGAATCCTTCGGTGATGAGACGTTCCTTGAAGGCATCGGCGAGGGCGGTGCGGACCAGACTGTGGCCGTGGAGTTTGGCGATCGGTTTGGGGATATCCGGGCCGAGGGAGAGTTCACCGGCGTTGGTGAAGTAGGGCGGGGTATGACATTCCGCGCAATTGCGCACGAAGACGCGCAGCCCGCGTTGAAACATGGCGGTGCCGGTGAGGACCGGAGGCGCGTTCAGGGATGACCATTTGTCGAGCTGCGCCTTGCGGATGACGTCGTCCGGGTGCTCCACCCCGCCGCCACCGGCGCCCGGGAGCTGCGGTTCCGGAGGCACTACGTTCTTGTCCGCGTCCAGCCGCGCCACGTCCTCCGTGACATACCGCCGCCAGGCGGCCTCCACCGAGTCGCCGCGACCACGCAGCATGTCGTCGAACGGCGATTCATTGGACACCAGCACCGACTGGTAGAGCATGATCGAGAGCCCCCAGAACAGACTGAAATTATTGACGAGCAGACGGTCGGTTTCCTCGGGCGGTTTCGGGGTCGGCAATTGCCCGCGATCGAGCACCTCTTTTTTCACCCAGGAATTGAGCGGAGTGAACCCGCCTTCCGCCGGAGTGGTGCCGTCGTCCGCCCACCATTCCGCGCGGAACGCCTGTTGGATGAGAGTGCGGTAGGTGGTGTCTGGTTCGAGGTATCCGGAGAGCAGCGAGTCGTTGGGCGGGATCGACTGACCCTCGAGCGGTGTGACACCCAGCAACTTGACGGCGAGGTCATGGAACGTGCGGCCGAACGACGACATTTCGATCTCATTGACGATCGGGCCGACCGCCTGGGAGGCGAGCGAGGCGAGCGGGATGGCGACCGAGGCCGGGTGGAAGGCGGAGATCTCGAATGCTTTCTCAGACGGATCGCCCTTGCGCGTGAACGACGCCTTTTTGAGGATGACCCGTTTGTCGTAATCCCCGAAGATGGAATACCCGTTGAAGGTCGATTCGGCACGGGCGTCGTGAAACTGACGGTCGCCGAAGACGGCATTGATGATGCTGGGGGAGTTGCGGCGGGTGATCTGGCGGGTGCGGTCCGAGCCGTCGGAATCCTCATTCCATGGGCCGAGCGCGAACATGTCGCGGAAGGCGATGGAGTTGGCCGGGCGCGGCACCGGTGAGGCGATTTCCGTGCCATCGGCGTTCAGGCCGCCGAAGAGACGGTAGACGACCCCCTGGGAGCCGACGAGACGGTGACTGTTCCCGAGACGGTCAAACTCCCAGGAATTCCGGCTGACCGAGCCGTCGGTGGCCGGGTCGAACTTCCGGCTGCGCTGGGCGAAAGGCACGTCCTGCGACTGATCGACCGGCAGGCCGAGGGTGGTGACGAACGACTCCCATGAGGGCAGGGCGAGGGCGGCGGTATTGCGGTCGCGGGCGTCGGCTCCGAAGCGGTAGTGGCACGAGGCGCAGGCGGTGCCGAAGACGACGTCGCGGCCGTCGGCGGTGACGCCTTTGCTGCCGTAGTCGCTGCCGGCGCGCATTTCCCAGAAGAGCGCCTTGCCGAGGGCGAGGGCGGCGTCGGGATCGGCGATGAATTCCGCGAGGTCCGGCCGGCGCAAAGCGTGTTTGCGGCCGCGGTCGGTTTCGATTTTTTTGACGTACGGGCTGGTCAGGTTGCGCGGGTCCCATTGGGCGAGGGCGGCCTCGATGCGGGCGAGCACTTCCTCGTCCTCATGGCCGACGAGGTGGGCCTTGTTGGTGGCGGCCCGGACTTTGTCGGCGGCGGCCCGGACCTCTTCCGGGGGCAGCTGGGCGGCGGCCGACCCGAGACTGAGCGCCATGGCGGCGATGGTGAGACATTTCATGAAGGTCAGCGGGGGAAAATGAGCGGGAAGAAATCAACCATGGGTGATGCCGAAGCGTTCCTCGGGGGTGTCCCCGAGCACGCGGCGAAGCGGTTCCCAGATCAGGCCGTCGCGGATCTGTGAGGGAGAGGTTGACCAGCGGTTGGCGCGGTCATTGCCGAAGAGCAGGAGGGCGGCGTGGCGGGTGATATCGCGGTCGACGCGTTCATCGAGATCATAGAACCCGAGCGAGCGGCGCAGCGCCTCGGTATCGGTGGTCCCGGCGGAAAGGAACAACCACGGCGGCTGACCCGGGCGTGGCGGCTCACCGGCGCCGTAGTCCGCGGCGTAGGCGCGCAGGACGTCCGGGGAGTCGGTGGCGGGGTCGATGGAAAGCGAGAGGATGGAGACGCGGGAGCCGAAGGTGCGGCCGAGCGGCTCGCGCAGCCGCTGCAGCGTCTCGCTGGTGCCGGGGCAGCTGCCGCGGCAGACGGTGAACATGGTGTTGATGACCACGGCGCGGTCGCGGACGAGGTCCGCCAGAAACCGGTGGCGCCGGCCGAACTGATCGGTGACCACGGAGTCGGCAAACAGGTCCGAACGCCGGGCACGCGGCGGCGCGGCGTCGGTACCGGCGAGAGTGTTGAGCAGGGCGGTGAGAATGGAGTGCATGCGGGCGGGGGCGGGGCGTGATTACTGCTGACGCGGGCGCGGCGGGATGAGCGGATCGGCCACGCGGTCGACCGGCGTGAACGGCACCGGCTCCTCGTGGAAATGCGGGTAGCCGTCGCGCTTTTCCCAGGGCATTTCGCCGACCGCGTTCTTGTTGGTCTTCAGGTCAGTGACATCCTGACCGTGAGTGCGGGCGGCCGGAGCGACATTCGGGTCATGGGAGTTCGGTTCGACCGGCGGGCTGTCCGGCTGCGGACCGGAGAGACGCATGACCGGCTCGAAGTTGAACATCATGCGCATGTCCTCGTGCTCGACGTTGTGGCAGTGGAAGACGAACGGGCCGGGCCACGTGCGGAAGCGCATGCGGATGCGGGCCACCGTATTCGGTCCGAGCGCCTGGGTATCGTGATTCCAGACCATTTCCCCGGCCCAGGTGTGGCGCAGGGCGGCGAGGGCATCGAGGATCCGGTTGATCGAGGCGGCCCATGGCCGGACCCCGGGATTTTCCAGCTCCTTCGCGATGGCCCCGTTCCGCAGCGCCTCGAACAACGAGGCCCCCGGATGCGGCGAGGCGAGGGCCACGGCCCATGAGGGATTCTGCTCGCGGAAGTCGGCGGTCAGATGATTCTCCTTCGGACGGACCAGGATGTCGCGGATCGGATCGGTGATCGACGGCACGTTGAGGCGGTCGAGCCCGAACCGCCCGACGAGGTCCGGCCACGCCGGCAGCGGAGCCATCGCGGCGGCGGCCGGCACTGCCGGAATGCCGTCGGCATCCAGCGCCCCGTCCGCCGCAAAATCCTTCTCGTACCCGACCAGCTGATGCCCTTCGAGGTGGATGTGGATCGGATGCCACCAGCCGCCGCCGCCGTTGCGCAGGATCCATTCCTCGGCGTAGGTGAGCGACGGTTTGGTTTGCCGCTCCGCTTCCGGCTTGCTGCCGTCGGGCACGCGGAAGTTCCGCCCTTTGATTCCGATGACCGGACTGGCATTGGAAATGGTGGGGTCGTAGAACCGCCCGTTGACCATCCAGGCGCCCTTGCCGCGTTCGAAGACGAATTCGCGCACCGCCATCACTTCGTCATCAGTGATGGCATGGCGCGGACGCAGCACGGTCGCTTCCCCACGCCACTTCGGCGCGTCCTCACCCTCGCCCGCATCGTCTTCAATGATGAAACGGATCAGCCCGACCGGCTGGTCCAGCTCCTTCATCGGGCCGTCCTCGCCGTCGCCCGGCAGCGCCGCCGGAATCACGCCGTCCGCCACCATGGCGTCGACCACCGGATTGCCGCCCTCCACCACGAATGGCAGCGGAAAGACCTGAGGGTCGCCCGCCGCCTCGGCCAGCGGTCCTTTCGGCCCGCGGCCGTCATACTGCGGCATCGTATTGACCAGGTAGTACTCGGCGTGGCCGTCCTCGTTGAGCCGGCCCGCCGCCTTCGCTTTCTCGAACCACTCCCGGAAATCGACCACCACATCCGCACGGTTCGCCATGTTGAGGAGGACCGATTTCATGCGCCGCGGCGCCGGCCCGAGCCACGAATCCTTGCCGATCCGGAAGAAGTCCATCGACCGCGACTCCAGCGACTTCACCGGGATGCGCTCCGGCTCCAGCCGGCCGTCGTCGGTCGGCTTCAGGCGGAATGTTCCGGAGTCGAGAAACCGCAGGCGGTAGATGCGCGCGTTGGAGCCGTCGAGCAGCCGGAGCCGGTACTTGCGTTTTTTCACCCGGAAGGCCGGCCACGGCCGCCCGTTGGCCAGCTGGATATCGCCGATGTAGCCGTTATGGCCGTCGGAGTCGTAGACGATCTGACCGGTGGTCCGGCTGATGATGCGGTCCTGCAGGACGATCGGCAGGTCATACGGATTGAAGTACGGTGTGCCCACGCCCGGCTCCCCTCCCCCGGCCCGCATGTGATACATCCCCTGACCCGTTTGTGCACGGGCCGCCTCATCAATCCTCCGGGCGTGCCTGCTCCAATTGTCGCCGTCCGGAAGACGGTAGAATGGCAGAGCCGCCTCGTTCTCCACCGCCCCCGCCCTGACCATGAGAGCGCCCCATTCCAAGGCGAGCGGCCCGCGGAAGGCATACAGCTTCAACCAGCCGTCGATCCATGTCTGGTAATCGTCCCGGGAAACCGTCGGTTCGGCCGCCGACACCGCGCCGAGCCCGGGCAACACCCCGTCGCGGATCAGCTTGAGTTCGAGGTCGTCAAACCACAGCGCAAATCCGGCAAGCCCGTGCGACACATTGAAGGCGGTCGCGTCGAGCGCGTGGTCGTGGTACCACGTCGTCGACTGCCCTTCGCCGTAGTCCATTTCGGCCTTGTCGCCATTCTGGCGCAGCGGCAGGATGTTCGGGTAGAGGTAGTCGCGCGCCTTCCCCTGAAGGGCGTAGAACGACGGGAAGCCGTCGCTGTGCGACGGATTGTGGCCGCCGTGGTGGTGGACCACGATCTCGGTCTGCAGCTGGTTGTCAAAGCGGACGACCGCCGGCAGCCCGTGGCGGAAGCGGAAGGTGGGGCCGGGAACCAGGCCGGCATAGGCGTAGAGCAGGGCCGGGTGCGGGGCTTCCGGATGCAGGCGGGCCAGCACTTCGTAAAGCGCGATGCGGTAGCACCGGACGCGATCGCCATAGGCTGCCCAGTTGCGCTGGCTGGAGTCGAGCGGTCCGGCCTTGTATTCCGACTCTTTTTCCGGCCGCACCCGTTTCTTCATGGTTTGCCAGGCGGTGGAATCCGGGTCGTTGCCGCCGATGAGCGTGCCATTCCATTCCGCGGCAATCCCGTGGAAGACGGTTCCGGGAGGCCCGCCGCCGTCTTTGCCGAAAGCATTCTGGTTGGCCACCTGCGCTTGCCATCCGCGGTCGCTGGTCCAGGCCGCGGTCGGCGGAAAGACCAGCCGGCGCGCCGGAGTGCCGGGCACCCCGGGAACCGGGCGGTACCCGTCGAAGGCCCATTTCGGCAGGACATGCTGGCGCCCTTTGTCAAACCACCGGTCGGCCAGCCCGGGTTCCGCGGGCGCATAGGGGTTGGCGGCTTCGGCCGGCGGGGCGGTGGCGGCGGCGGCCGCTCCGGCCACTGCGGATTGCAGGAAGTGTCGTCGACTGGCGTTCATGTCCTTGGGGATTCCGTGAGTCTGTCAAGAGTCTGGCGCCGGTCGCGGCGGGAGGCGGCGCTGCGGGAAAAGACGGGCGGGGCGGCGGCGCGGCCGAGGATCCGTTGCAGGGTGCCGCGGACTGTGGCGGGGTCGTCGTCGAAGGCGCCGTGGGCGCGGGCGTC
>JALRGF010000008.1 GCA_023253495.1 Verrucomicrobiales bacterium | reverse complement strand
CGGGCGGGGGGGGGGGGGGGGGGGGGTTGGGGGGGTGGGTCGGCCGCGGTGGCCGTGGTGGCCAGCCCGAGAAGCAGAAGGAGAGCGCCGGTTCGCTGCATAAGAGGGAATTGACTTTTTCTCCTTGGCGGGTGCAACCCGTTTTGATCTTTTATGTGAAACCGGGTGAAGGCCGGGTGATGGCTGCGGGTGGGCAGTCCGCCTCGTCCGCCGGTCCCGACGTGGATGCGCGGCATAAGATTTGCGGTGTTCCGGGAGGCGGGCCATAATGATTTTCGTGACAGTGGCCAATCAGATAACGGTGGCGCGCATCCTCCTGATCCCGGTCTTTGTGGCGTTCGCGTTATATTACGGGCAGAGCTGCGCGCGGGGGGCGCCGGTGGAAGCGTGGCGGTGGGCGGCGGCGGGCACGTTCCTGCTGGCGGCCGGCACGGACGGAGTGGACGGCTGGGTGGCGCGCCGGTTCAACCAGCGCAGCCGGCTCGGGACCATTCTGGATCCGATTGCCGACAAAGCCCTGCTGCTGACCGCGCTGGTTACCCTGACGTTTTCGCCGTGGCCGGACAAATTCCCGCTCTGGTTTCTGATTCTGGTGATCGCCCGGGACGTGCTGGCGATTGGCGGCGCGTTGCTGCTCGGTCAGCTGGCCGGGTTGCGCGAATTGACGCCGCACTGGACCGGCAAGGTGGCGACGGTGGCGCAGATGGTGGCGTTGGGCGCGCTGATGCTCAGCTTTCCGCCGTCCTGGATTTCCGGGAGCGTCGGGGTGGCGGCGGTATTCACCTTTGCTTCCGGCATGGTGTATCTGGCGGTGTGCGTGAAGATGCTGGCCCGCGTCGAGTGAACGCGCCAGCGGGCCGGCCGTGGGGCAGGCTCCATGATGGATCGGAGAGCCCGTCCGGGCACGGTGACAGGTATTCGCGAGGCTTTTCAGCGGCCGAGGCATTCGCGCAGGACGCGCACGAATTTTTCATTTTCGGCGCGGGTGCCGATGCTCACGCGGATCCAGTCGGGCAGCCGGTAACTGGTCATGTCGCGCACGATGACGCCGCGGCGGAGCATTTCGCGGAAGAGGGGGGTGGCCGGGCCGACTTTGACGAGAACAAAGTTCGCGAAGGTCGGCACGAATTCGAGGCCGAGGTCGGAGAAGACCCCCTGCAGGTAGTCGCGCCCCTCCCAGGTGAGGCGGCGGGTTTTTTCCTGGTGATCGTCGTCCTGCAGGCCGGCGAGAGCGCCGGCCTGGGCGATGGCATTGACGTTGAATGGCTGGCGGGTTTTCTGGAGAATGGAGATGACCTCTTCGCTGCCGAGACCGTAGCCGACGCGCAGGGCGGCCAGCCCCTGGATTTTGGAGAATGTGCGCAGCACGACGATGTTCGGCCGGCCTTCGCGGATGTACTTGATGACATCGACCGGATGCTCGAGGAACTCGTAGTAGGCCTCGTCGAAAACGATGATGACGCGTTCGGGCACGGCGTTGACGAACCGGTCGAGGGCGTCCTGTCCGACGAGGGTGCCGGTCGGATTATTGGGATTGGCGACGAAGATTTCCCTGGTGCGCGGGGTGATGGCGGCGGCCATGGCTTCGAGGTCATGCCGGAAATCCGGGTCCGGGACTTCCACGGTGGTGGCGCCGAAGAGGGTGGCCATCAGTTTGTAAACCACGAACGCGTGCTTGGCGGTAACCACCTCGTCGCCCGGCCGCAGGAAGGCATGGCCGATGAACTCGATGATTTCGTTGCTGCCGTTGCCGAGGATGACATTGCGGAGGTCGAGGCCGAATTTTCCGGCGATGGCGGTGCGGAGACGGTAGCCGCCGCCGTCCGGGTAGAGGTGCGCGTGGTCGAGTGCCGCCTGCATGGCAGCTTTGGCCTTGGGTGACGGCCCGAGCGGGTTTTCGTTGGAGGCGAGTTTGACGATCTCCGACGGTTGCAGGCCGAGTTCGCGGGCCACTTCGTCGATGGGTTTGCCCGGTTCGTAAGCGACGAGGTCCTTGAGTTGCGGATTGGCGATGTCCCAGAGCGGCATGGCGGGTGGATGGGGTGGTGGCTGGATTGGTGGGGAAAGAGAATGGGTGGTCTCCGGGCGCGATGCGGGGAGGCCGGAGAACGGGCACCATGCGCAGGATCGGCGGTGGTGCCGCAGATTTTCCGCCTCGTTCTTGCAACGGGCGGCGGCAGCGGGCATGGTCGGACTGACCGCGGTCCGGTCGGGACCGGTCTGACCCCTTGATGCTCCTATGATTCCCATGCAGGTTCTCCATGCCGAGCGTTTTCCCGCCGAGGGGGCTGTTCTGGTGCCCTCGCGGTTGAACGGGGAGGAGGCGGCGGAGCTGGAGCGGGTGCTGGCGGGGCGCACGGTGTTGCGGTTCGGGGTGGCGGAGCTTGAATCGGGCGCCCTGGAGCCGGTGCGGCGGGCGCTGGCCGCCCGCGGTTTCGGGCTGTTTGTGCCGCCGCCGGTTGAGTCGTGGCCGGGGAGCCAGTGGGATCTGTCGCGGCGGGTGATGCAGTCGCTGGTGGAGATGTCCTGTCCGCTGGTGCCGGTGGCGGTCGACCGGCCGGCGGCCACCAGTCTGCGGTCGGAGGACGCGGCTTCGCTGGCGGCGGCGGTGCTGGTGCCGGGGGCGGTGGTGCCGCCGGGTGCGGGTTCGGTGATGCCGTTGATTGACGGGTTGTTGCGGGCCGGGGAGGAGGCGTTTTCGAGCCGGCCGACCTTTGACGGCCATCTCGGGCGCGCGCTGTTGAGCGGGATCAGGCGGGGCGGGGCGCGGGCGCGGGTGGTGGACGGGATGGACGGATCGGAAATGAGTTATGACAAGGTGCTGGCGGCGGCGCTGGCGTTGAGCCGGCACATCCGGAAGGAGACGGCGGCGCCGCGGGTCGGCATTGTGCTGCCGCCCGGCCGGGCTGGTCTGATTGCCAATCTGGCGGTGGTGTTGGCCGGCCGGGTGCCGGTCAACCTGAATTTCACGGCAGGCAAGGCGGCGATTGAAAGCGCGATGCGGCAGAGCGGGATCGACCGGATCCTGACGGTGGATCTGGTGGTGCGCAAGATGCAGGAATTCCCGTGGTTTCCGACGCGCCAGCTGATTCTGATAGAGCGGGTGATGCCCGGGCTGAAGATGCAGGCGGTTTGGTGGGGGGTGATGGCGAAGCTTTTGCCTCCGGCGGCGGTGGCGGCGATGCTGGGCCTGCCGCGGCGGGGCGGTGATGCTGAAGCCACGCTGTTGTTCACCAGCGGCAGTTCGGGTGAACCGAAGGGGGTGGTGCTGAGCCACCGCAACCTGCTGGCCAACGTGACCCAGTTCAGCCAGCGGATCAGCCTCGGGCCGGACGACACGGTGCTCGGGTGCCTGCCGTTGTTTCACAGTTTCGGGTGCACGGTGACGCTCTGGTGGGTGCTGCTGGAGGGGCTGCAGATGGTCACGTATCCGTCGCCGTTGGACGTGCCGAAGCTGGCGGCGCTCATTGAGAAGCACCGGGTGTCGCTGTTGCTGACCACGCCGACCTTCCTGCGCGGCTACCTGCGCAAGGCGAAGCGCGATCAGCTGGCCTCGCTGCGCCTGATTGTGACCGGTGCGGAAAAGCTGCCGCCGAGCCTGGCGGTGGCTTTTCACGAGACGTTCGGCAAGGAGGTGATGGAAGGCTATGGGCTGACCGAGACCTCCCCGGCGAGCAACGTGAACCTGCCCGCGCTGCCGCCGCCGGCGGACGGTCGCGAGGTCATCCCGAGCCACCGGCCGGGCTCGGTGGGGCAGGTGTTGCAAGGCATGGCGGTGCGCCTGACCGATGCGCAGACCGACGCGCCGCTGCCTCTGGGGCAGACGGGGATCATCTGGTTCAAGGGGGCGAACGTGTTTCCCGGGTACCTCAATCAGCCGCGCCGCACCGAGGAAGTGCTGCAGGACGGGTGGTTGCGCACCGGCGACCTCGGACGGCTCGACGAGGACGGTTTTCTGTTCATCGAGGGCCGCCTGGCCCGGTTTTCCAAGATCGGCGGGGAGATGGTGCCGCATGAATCGGTCGAGGAACACATCAACCACGCCCTCGGTCTGGAGGGCGAGGATCAGCGGAAGATTGCCGTGGTCGGGGTGCCTGATGCGGACAAAGGGGAGGCGCTGGTGCTGCTTTCCACGGTGGCGGGCGAGACCATCAAACAGGAGATCATCCAGCTGCGGTATGCGTTGCTGGACCGGGGGGTGCCCGCTCTCTGGATTCCGAAGCGGATGCTCCGGGTTCCGGAGATCCCGGTGCTGGCGAGCGGCAAACTGGACCTGCGCCGCTGCGAGGAAATCGCCCTTTCGGTGCAGGACTGATCCGGATCGTTCCGCCCGCACCTGCCGTTCATGATCCGACGACTTGCCATTCTGCTGCTGGTGTGCGGAGGACTGGCGTTTTTCCTGCAGCGGGAGCAGGCGCGCGGGAGCTTTGATGCGTGGGAGCGCCGCTGGCTGGAACGGGTGCAGCAGGCAGGCTGGCCGGGCCGGGCCGGGCTGCCGGCGGCGCCGCCGGTCGTGCTGATCGAGCTGCGGCAGGGTGACCTGCCGTTTGAAAGCTGGCCGCCGGCGCCGCTGGATTATGCGCTGGTTTTTGAGAGCCTCGTCCGGCACCGCCCGCGTCAGGTGGTGGTGCATCCGCTGCTCGACTGGCCCGGGCTCGATCCGCTGGATGCGGCCTCGCTGGCGGAGCGCATTGCGCTGCTGCCGCGCGGGGTGCTGGCGTGCACGCTGGAG
>JALRGF010000664.1 GCA_023253495.1 Verrucomicrobiales bacterium | reverse complement strand
GATCTGAAGGTTGAATTCCCGAAGGCTCAGTTCGTCGGCACCCCGGTCCCCGTCGGCGGCATCAAAAACCTCGATACCTCGGGCAAACCGATTCTGTCGCTGCCCGTCGCCAAGGGCACTGTCCTGCTTTCCAAAGACAAGGAGGTCACCTCCAGTGAGACCGCACCCTCCATCGGCGACCTCACCCTCGTCACCGATAGTGACAAGGACGGAGCCGACGGCTCATTCGTCGAACTCGGACCCGGCCAGCAATGGGTGCAGGTCGACCTCGGTGCCCCCGCCACCATCTCAGCGGTCGCCGTCTGGCACTTCCACAAACAGGCCCGCGTCTACAAAGATGTGGTCGTCGAGGTCAGCGATGACCCGGAGTTCAAAACGAGCACGATCATCTTCAACAACGACGATGACAATTCGCTCGGCAAAGGAGCCGGCAAGGACCCGTCGTACGTCGAGACCAACCACGGCCGCCTCATGAACGGCAAGGACGCCAAAGGCCAGTACGTCCGCGCCTGGTCCAACGGCAATCACGTCGACGACCTCAACCACTACGTGGAAATCGAGGTTTACGGCGTGCCCGCCAAATAACACCCCCCGGGAGCGCCGCAGACCCCTGCGGCCCCGTCTCCCGCCTGCACCGCCATCGGCCCCGCGCCGGTGGCGGTTTTTTTTGCTCTGAGTAAGCTCATGGCCTGCTCGCGAGGAATGGCCGGAGAATCCACCACGTTGGCTGACAATCCGCCCGCCACGCAGCGTTGGCTTCCAGCCCACGAGTCAGAGGCCACCTCTTCGCCACAATCCGCTTGGCCCTTGCCCACCCGGAGTGGCGGTCCGCACCCGCCACACCGCTCCCGTCAGAAGGCGAACCCGAAGGTGACATGCAGGGCGCCGAAGGCTTCGCCCTCACGCCGGTCCGGATTGACGCCGTAATCGATGCGCAACGGCCCGACTGGCAGCCGATAGCGCAGCCCGAGGCCCACGCCGTAGCGCAGGTCGTCTGCGCCGAAAAATGCCGACAGGTCATCACCGATCGTTCCGGCATCCGCGAAGCCGGCCAGTTCGAGATTCCCGATCACCTCGAAAGCCAATTCCGCGCTGACCACCCCGCTGGCCAGTCCGCCCAACGGCGTGTTGCCCTCCGCGGACATCGGGCCGAGTTCGCGCTCGGCAAAGCTCCGCACGCTGTTGGCGCCGCCGTTGAAAACCCGTTGGTCAATGGGAACCGCGGCGGCTTCCGCTGCCGTCGCCATCGCCCGCGCCCGCGCCCCCAGCGAAAACTGCCAGCGCCCGGGAAGCGGTTGATACCAGCCGACGGCCAGCTCGCCACGGACAAAGGTCACCCGCTCGTCTCCGTCGATGCCACCGCCTTCGACCGCCATTTCCGCCAGCCACCCGCGGCGCGGCAGCAGCGGGTGGTCGCGGTAATCAAGAACCACCCGCAAGCCACCGGCGGCAGTGGTGTATTCAGAGGGTCCCAGTTCCGCGGGGCTCAGTACATCCGTGCTCATTTTATTGTCGGTCAGCGCCGTACTGGCCTCGACCGTGATGCGCCGGGTCAGCCGGCGGGTCAGAGCGGTCCGCCAGCCTGCCGTGCGGCGGTCATAATCCGCAAAGGTGAATGACTCCCAGGACACCCCGCTGCCCAGCGACCAACGCGATCCGAAAATCGCCGGATCGGCCCACTCCAGAGCTCCCTCGCCCCCGGTCCCGCGGAATTCCCCACGCAACGCCACCGCATCACCCAGATCCAGATAATTCACATGCCGGACTTCCAGTCCGAGAATCGGGCCGAACAACGACTCGTACCCGCCATACAGGCCAAGCGTGCGCGGGGCCGCTTCCTCGCCGGAAACCCGCAGCTCGATCGCCCCGTCACCAGCCACCACCGGATCGACCTCCAGCCGGCTGAACAACCCGGTGTCGAGCGCCCGCCGATGCAACAGGTCGACCGCATCCGGCGAAAACGTCTGCCCCCTGGCCACCGCAAACACAGCACCCGCCACCCGCGTCGCTCCGCGGCTCAATCCCTCATCGACCCGCACCGCGCGCACCGCATACCGCGGCCCGGGCACCACCGTGAGCACCACCGGCACCCGCCCCGCCGATCCTCCGGGCTCCCCTGGCCCTCCCGTCTCTCCGCTCCCCGCCTCGACCTCCGCCGCAAAATATCCCTGCTCCTGCAACCCGCCCTTCAATTGCCCCCTCGCCGTTTCCAAGGCGACCTCGCTGAAGGGCTGGCCGCTCAGCGCCCGCGCCTCCGCTCGCAGCCGCTCGCTCACCACCGACAGATCACCGGCCAGCCGGACGTTGCCAAAAAGCGACCGCGCCCCGGGCGTCACCACCACCCGGATGTCCATCGCTCCGCCGGACGGTGCCGGCGTGAATTCCGGCGCCTGCGCCGTCGCCTCCAGATAGCCGAGGGCCCGCAGATGCCGCAGCACGAGTTCCACCCCGGCCCGCACATCCGCCTCCACCAGCGGCAGCGCCCGCGTCAACCGGCCGGCCCGCTCGCGCGTCGGACGCGTGAGGTACGCCGCCAGTTCGCCGGCCGGGATCTCGTCCACCCCCTCAAAACGCACTGTCCCGATCGTCATCCGTGCGCCCTCGTTGACCGTCAGAAGAATCTTGCGGCCGGTCAGCTCCCAGTCGACCGCCGCCTCGGAATACCCCAGCTGGAAATACCGCCCTCGGAGGAAATACGCGAGGTCATCGGCCAGCGGCGCTGACACCGCCGAATCCCCGGCCAACCGCAACTGGTCTTCGATCACCCGCATCGCCTCGCCGGAAAGACCGCGGCTCACCCCGCGCATTTCGACCACCACCCCGCGCACGCCGACCCGCCACAGCTCCTGGGCACGCGCCACCCCGGCCGACCCAAGGCCGATCACCACCAGCACCACCCGGAACAAACGGAAAAAGGCCGCGGCTTTCATCGGAATCGGATCAGGTAATACAACAGCCCCCGGAAAGTGCCCGACTCGCCGACCCGCCCGACGACGCGCCATTTCGGATTCAGTTCATACACCGCGGACAGGCTGCGCCGCGACGGATCATTGCCGAACAGGGCGAATTCGAAGGACAGCCGCGGCGGTTCGGCGTCGTCGCGGCGGCGCGCCGTATTCCGGAACATCCTGCGGTACGCCTGCTGCAGCATGACGTAGGCGGCGCGCGCGGCCGCCTCGTCGCCGCGGGTGGCCAGGTCGCCGGTGGTCACCCCGGTGGCCAGCAGCGAAGCGATATCGCCCTCGGATAATGGCGGGTTGGAAGTCAGGCGCACGCGGGGGTCGAGCGCGCGTCCGCTCACCGCCACCTCGACAACACGCCCGCCGGTGATTGATTCCCCGCGCACGTTGATCTGCGGATCAAACGGCTGGTCTTCGCGGAAGTCGATCGCTCCTTCCGTGATATTCAGGCGGCTGAACGGCAGCTTGACCCACATCTGCCCGAGCTCGGCCCGGCCGGTCAGCACAGGGCGCGCCCCGGTGCCGGAGAGCCGCAGATCCGTGGTCACATTCCCCCGCGCCACATTGCCCATCAACCGGATTGGATCCCGCGTGCGGATGGACAGATCCACGGTCCACGCGTCGAACGGCCGCGGCAGCGCAGGCGGCCCGCGGCGGGCGAGCGCGGTCGGCGGCGGCGGCGGCGGCAGCTGGTTGGGCAGCGACAGCGGAAGGAACTCGACCTCCTTGAACACGCGGCCGCGCACGAGGTCGATCGTGCCGTTTACTGCCGCACGCGAAAGCGGCCCGCGGCATGTGATATCGGCATTGGCGCGTAACGACAGGTTTTCATCGCGCACCACCAGAACCTCGTCCGCTGTCAGAGCAAGGTCGAGCTGCGGGTCCGGCAGCCGTGCCAGATCCACCCCGCCGCGCACCCGCATCCGTCCGCCCGCCACCATCACCCCGGCCTCCTCCACCACCACCCGCGTTCCATCCGCCCGCAACCGCACCACCACATCCTTGATCGACGGCAGGGAGGCCCCCGCCAGCCGCGCCTCCGGAACCACCATCGTCGCGCCACCATTCCACCGCGGCTTGCCGACAGTGCCGGAAATCGTGGCGTCCACCCGCGCCGTGCCCCGCACCGACTGCACCGCCGGCACCCAGCCGGGAACAAAGGCCAGTGAGGACTCGGCCAGACGCACCCGGCCGGTCAGCGGGATCGCTCGGAATCCCATGGGATCGCGCATCAGGGCGACGGCATCCACCGGCGCCGTCACCTCCATGCGCAACGGCTCGAGCGGCTTCTGCCGCGCCTGCCCCTCCACCCGCAGGCGTCCGTCCCGCAATTCCGCCCGCAGGGTGCCCGTGGCCGGCTCAAGGTTTTTGACCGGCCGGGAGGTCGGGCTCAGACCGCTCGCCTCCGCCGTCAGCACTCCGCTCAGCGACCTCAGGGTGCCCGAAAAATCCGCGTCCGCCGTCACCTGTCCGCGCACCGGCAGCGGCCGCCCGAGATCCCGGCCGAGCCGGTCAAGGTCGAGCGACTCAACCTTCATCCGCACAGCCAGCGGGGCCGCGGGATCGACCGGCCCCACCGCCCCGGCACCCCGCCCGCCACCCACCGGCACTCCGCCCTCCAACCGCAGCACACGTCGGTCGTTGAGCGCCACCGTCACTTCCGGCACCTCCAGTCGCACCCCGTTCCAGCGCCCGCCCCCCTCGGCACGCCACGACCCGGCCGTCGCCACCAGCCGGTTCACCGAAACCTCCCGCCCCGCCTGCGCCACCGTCGCCTCCAGCCCGATCGGCGCTCCCATCCCATCAATCGTCACCCCGCGCGCCTGCACCCGGCCGGTCGATTCCATCGTCTCCACCGCCGCCCCCCCACCGCCTTCCCAGTCGACCACCACCGACCCGGCCCGCAACGCCGGCCCACCAAACGACGTACTCCACGCGGAAAGTCGCGCCAGCGACGGCACGGAGGCACGAAACTTTCCGGAGGAAGTCGGCGGCAGTCCGTCACGCCACACCATCCGGCCCGCGCCCGTCAGCATATTCTCGTTGTCCCACCGCACATTCAATTCGTCCACCTCCACCCCGCCGTCCCGCCCCCGCGCCTGCAACCGCAGCGACTCCAACGAAGCG
>JALRGF010000591.1 GCA_023253495.1 Verrucomicrobiales bacterium | reverse complement strand
AACAGATCGTCGGCGGCACGCTCCACGACCACGGCCACGGCCTGCACACCAATTTTGTCAGCGACCATCCGCCCCGTTGGTTCGTCGAACAATACCGCGCCGACCACCTGACCGGCGGCCACGTCATCATGCTCGGCCCGGGCAACGAGCCGGCCGCCCGCGAAGCGCTCGCCACCTGGCCCGGCGGCCTGCAGGTCGGCGGTGGCCTGACCGAGGCCACCGCCGCCAGCTGGATCGAAGCCGGCGCCTCCCACGTCATCGTCACTTCCCGCATCTTCTCTCCGGACGGCACTTTTCTGCCGCAGCGCCTCGCCGCCATTGTCGACGCCATCGGCCGCGACCGGCTGGTGCTCGACCTGAGCTGCCGACGCACTGCCGACGGCTGGACGGTCGCCATGAACCGCTGGCAGACGCTCACCAACCTGCCGGTCACTCCGGCGGTGCTCGACGACCTCGCCGGGTCCTGCGCGGAATTTCTCATTCACGCCGCCGACGTCGAAGGCCGCATGGCCGGCATGGACGAAGACCTGATCCGCCTGCTCGGCCAGTGGGGGCGGCGACCGGTGACTTACGCCGGTGGCGCCGCCAGCCTCGACGACCTCCGCCGCTGCCACCATCTCGGTGAGGGGCGCGTCGACCTCACCATTGGCAGTGCGCTCGACCTTTTTGGCGGCACCGGTGTCCGCTACGCCGATTGCGTGGCGTGGAACCGCGGCATCCTCGATTGATCAGGGGCTGGGAACGCTTGCTCCCGGCCGTGCAGGGGCGATAATGGTCCCCATACCGTACCCTCTCCGGTCGCTTGCCCGGAGACAACCGGTCATTGATGCCATGCTTGAGCCCGCGCCCGCCGACGACTGGTCGATCGAAGACGCCGCCCACCTGCTGAACCGCGCCGGCTTCGGCGGACCGCCCGACACCCTGCGCGAATGGCATTCCCTCGGTCGCACGGCCGCGGTGGCCCGGTTGCTGAAAGGGCCGGAGGCCGCCGGGGCACCCGCGCTTCCCCGGTGGTTTGACCCGGACGCGTACCGAACCCGGATCACCACCCAGCTCGAGGAGCGCCGGAAACTCCAGGCCTCCGGGGAGGCGGAGGCCCGCGAGGAGGCGCGCCAGCTCCAGAGACGCCACGCCATGAAGGACCGCCAGCAGGCGACAGAAGCCGCCGGCTGGTGGCTCGACCGCCTGTTCACCACCCCGGCCCCGCTGGTCGAAAAAATGACTCTTTTCTGGCACGGCCACTTCGCCACCAGCATCGCCAAGGTGAAGGACCCGTACCTGATGCTGCAGCAGAACGAATTGTTCCGCCGCCACGCCCTCGGCAACGTGCGTGCCCTCACCCGCGAGGTGGTCCGCGACCCGGCGATGATGATTTACCTCGACACCCACCGGAGCACGCGCCGCCACCCCAATGAAAATTTCGCGCGCGAGCTCATGGAGTTGTTCACCCTGGGCGAAGGGCGATATTCCGAGGACGACGTCATGGCGGCGGCCCGCGCGTTCACCGGACTGCGCATCAACCGCCCGCTCGGCCGCGCCTTCTTTCACCGCCCTTCCTGGGACCCGGGCACCAAGGAGTTTCTCGGGCGGTCCGGCCGCTTCCAGGCGGACGACATCGTCGATATCCTCTTTGCAGAGGAGGCCTGCGCGCCGTTCCTCGCACGGAAAATAGCCGCGTTTTTCATCAGCGACGCCCCGTCGGACGCCTTGGTCACTGCGATCGCCGCGGAATTCCGCCGCCACGATTTTGAGGTCGCTCCGGTCCTGCACACCGTCTTCCGGAGCACCGAATTCTACCGCCCCGAATACCGCCGGTCCCGCATCAAAAGCCCGGTGCAATTCGTCGTCCAGAGCCGCCACGCCCTCGAGCTCGATTCGCTGCCTCGCGCGCTCCAGCTCGGCATCCTGCAACTGCTCGGCCAATCGCTCTTCCAGCCGCCGAATGTCGCCGGCTGGGACGGCGGCCGCGCCTGGATCACCACCCACACCCTGCTCGCCCGCTACAACATCGCCGGATATCTCGTCAAAGGCCCGGCCAGCGGGTTCCGCCCGCCCCTCGTCCACCACCGGAAAGCTCCGGCCGCGAACAACCGGGACGGCCGCGAACGCCTTGCCCGCCAGCTCGCCCGACGCGCCGTGGCCGACGTCGCCGCCCTCGCTCCGCCCGCGCTGCGCCAGGACCGCCACTCCCTGCTCGCCGCCCTCGAACTCCGCCTTTTTCAGGAAACCCTCGACGAAACCGCCCGCCGGCCGTTCCTCGAATACCTCGAACAACAGGGTGATGGCCCGCCCGGCCCGGAAACCGTGGCCAGCCTGCTCCACCTCATGATGAGTTCACCCCGCTACCAGCTCTGCTGACGCGCCGCCCGATGTCCCACCACCCCATGCCCGAAACCGCCAGCCTCCGCACCCGCCGCGAGTTCCTCCGCTCGTCACTGCTCGGCGCCGGCACCGCCTGCTCCATGCCGGGATTCGTCGCCGGCACCATCGCCGCCCTCCAGCACCAGGCCGATGGACGCCCCGCTCCCGCCACCGGCCCCGACAGCCGCATCCTCGTCGTTGTTCAGCTCGCCGGCGGCAACGACGGCCTGAATACCGTCGTCCCGTTCGCCGACGACGCTTACCACCGCGCCCGCGGACCGCTCGCCCTGCCCGCCCGCTCGGTTCTCAAACTCGACGACACCACCGGGCTCGCGCCCGCCCTCACCGGTCTGCGCGCGCTCTACGACCTCGGCGAGGCGGCCATCGTCGAAGGTGTCGGCTACCCGAATCCCAACCGCTCGCATTTCCGCTCGACCGAAATCTGGCAGTGCGCCACCGATGCCGACGCGCACTCCGGGACCGGGTGGCTCGGCCGCTATTTTGACCATGCCTGTGCCGGCGCGCCCAACCCGACCATCGGCATCAGTCTTTCCGACCAGGCGCCCCAGGCGTTCCGGGCCCTCCACCACCCGGGCATCGCCATGAGCTCCCCGGAAATGTACCGCTGGATCCACGGCCGCGACAGCGCCCTCGAGGAGGCCTTTGCCGCCCTCAATGCCCCGGAGACCGGGGAACCGGACGGATCCGGTGCCAGCATCGACATGCTCGCCGGCAGCCCGTCCGCCTCCGACCCCCCGTCGGAAAACCCTCTCGCCTTCCTCGAACGCACCGCCCTCAACGCCCAGCTCAGCTCCGCCCAGGTGCGCGCCATCACCGCCAAGGCCGGCGCCAGCGAGGCCGCCTATCCGGCCGGCGGCCGCCTCGCCCAGAGCCTCCGCCTCGTCGCCCGCATGATCGCCGGCGGCCTGCCCGCCCGCGTCTACTACGTCAGCCACGGCGGCTTCGACACCCACCACAATCAGGGCGGCGAACGCGGCACCCACCAGAACCTCCTGCGCCAGTTCGACGAAGCCCTCACCGCCTTCGTCACAGACCTTAAAAACAAAGGGCTCTTCGATCAGGTCGCCCTCATGACGTTTTCCGAATTCGGACGCCGCGTCCACCCCAACGGCAGCCGCGGCACCGACCACGGCACCGCCGCCCCCGTCTTCGTCGTCGGCGGACGCGTCCGCGGCGGCCGTTACGGACACGCCCCCAGCCTGACCGACCTCGACCGCGGCGACCTCCGCCATTCGGTCGATTTCCGGTCGGTCTACGCCTCCCTGCTCCGGGAATGGCTCGACACACCGCCCGGCTCGGTGCTTGGTCGCGATTTCCCCGTCCTCCCGTTGATCGGGTGACCCCGGACCGACGCCCCTCCGTCCTGCCACGACGCGACGGCGCGGCTGAGGTTTTTTTCCGGCATGGACGGACGGTCGGGGCGGAGGTATAAGCAGACTTTCATGTTTGACGTCCGCGAACGCCCGAATCTCGTCCAGCGCGCCCTGCTGGTCGGAGTGTATCAGGAAAAATCCGAGGAAACCGAGGCCCGCGACCTGATTGAGGAACTGCACGAACTGGTGACCACCCTGGGCATCGGCATCGTCGGCAGCGTGGTCGCCCGCGTCCCCAAAACGAACACCCGCTACCTCACCGGCACCGGCAAGGCCCGCGAAATCATCGATCACGCCAAGGAACTCCAGGCCGACTGCATCATCTTCGACAACGAACTCTCCCCCATGCAGCAGCGCGCCTGGGAACAGGACAGCGGCATCGCCGTCGTCGACCGCCACGAAATCATCCTCGACATCTTCGACCGCCGCGCCCGCAGCCGGGAAGCGCGGCTGCAGGTCGACCTCGCCCGCATGGCCTACAGCATCCCCCGCCTCAAACGGATGTGGGGGCACCTCGACCGCCAGGGCGGTGGCGGCGGCGGCGGCAGCGGCGGCGCCTCCCGCGGCGAAGGCGAAACCCAGCTGGAAGTCGACCGCCGCCTCGCCCGCGAACGCATCGGCCGCCTGCGCGAGGAACTCACCGAGGTCCGCAAACAACGCGCCACCCAGCGCAAGGAGCGCCTCAAGGACGGCCTGCCCCATATCGCCATCGTCGGCTACACCAACGCCGGCAAATCCACCCTGCTCAACCGCCTCACCGGCGCCGGCGTGCTCGCCGAGGACAAACTCTTCGCCACCCTCGACACCACCACCCGCCGCTTCGAACTGCCCGACGGCCAGCAGGCGCTCCTCACCGACTCGGTCGGCTTCGTCCGCCGCCTGCCCCACGACCTCGTCGAATCATTCAAAGCCACCCTTGAGGAAGCCCTGCTCGCCGACTTCCTCCTCCACGTCCTCGACGCCTCCGACCCGCGCGTGTACCGGTTCCACGAAACCACCCTGAGTGTGCTCGCCGAACTCGGCGCCGGCGACAAACAGTCGCTGATCGTGCTCAACAAGGCCGACAAAATCACCGACCCCGCCTGGCGCACCCAGCTCGAACGCCACTTCGACCAGGCCGTCTTCGTCTCCGCCCAGACCGGCGAGGGCATCGACCGGCTCCTCGCCCGCCTCAACGAAATGCTCTACGACCGCGTGCAGCGCCTCACCCTGCGCGTCCCGATGGCCCGCGCCGATGTGCTCGCCCTCATCCACCGCGAAGGCAAAATCATTTCCACCGAATACGAGGGCAACGACGCCGTGGTCCGCGCCATCCTGCCAAAGCGGTTTCTGCTCAAGGTCGAGGCCTTCCGCATCAAGGAAACGCCGGTCACTCCGTCCCGGATATGATCGGTCACGCCCGATCCAGCGCCCTCGTTCTCGGGGCCGGGATTCAGGGCCTCTGCACGGCCCTCGCCCTGGATCGGGCGGGATGGGAGGTGGTGTTGCTTGACCGGGCCCCGGAGCCGATGCTGCGGACCAGTCTGAGAGGCGAAGGGAAACTGCATCTCGGCTATGTCTACGGGAATGAACCCGACCGGACCACGGCGCGCCTGATGGTGGACGGTGCGCTGAGCTTCTCCGAGCACCTTGATCAATGGTTGCCGGAGAAAGTTCCGTGGGCCGCACTCCGGTCCGATCCGTTTGTCTATGCCGTCCTCGCCGCCACCATGGTCTCGCCGGAAACACTCGCCGGGCATTACCGCTGGGTCGACGAGGCCGTCGCCCGCGGCATCGCCGCCGGTATGACCTACGCGGGGGCGCGCACCTTCTCGGTCACGGCGCGGCTCGCCTGCCCGGGCGACCACGGTTATTCCGGCGACGTTATTGCCGCCTATCAGACCAGCGAGATCGCTGTTGATCCGCGTTGGTTGAGGAGTGCTTTCATCGGAGCCCTTCGCTCCCGCGCCATTCCCTTTCTTGCCGGGTGCGTCATCCGGAGCGTCGCGCGCACCCCGCATGGGTTCGCGGTCACCGCCACCCGGGAAACCGGGGAATCTTTCACGCGCCGCGCCGATGCGGTCATCAATTGCCTGTGGGACGGGCGTCTGGCCATTGATGCCACCATGGATATCCCGCCGCCCCGCACCTGTTTTTACCGTCTGAAATATGCAGTCCGCGGCCGGATGAAGCCCGCGACGGCGCGGCCCACGACGACGACTTTTGCCCTCGGCCCGTTCGGCGATGTCGTCTGCTGGGCTGATGGCAGCGTCTATCTTTCGTGGTATCCGGTCTGCCTTGCCGGAGTCAGCGGCGGCCTCGAGCCGCCCTGCTCCTGGCGGCCCGCCCTCGACCACCCGGAGACCACGGCAGCGGAGCATGACCTCGCCCGTCGATCGCTGGCGGCCCTCGCGGAACGGATCCCCGCCTTGAGAGGGTTGCAGGTCGATTCGGTCAAGGCCGGGGTGGTCGTCGCGTGGGGGGAGAACGACATCGACCAACCGCAGAGCGAATTGCACCAGCGTCACGCCATCGGTGTCCACGATCATGATGGCTACCTTTCCATCGACACCGGTAAATTCACCACGGCGCCGCTCTTCGCTGCACAGGTGGCCGACCGTCTGGGAACCGCCCGGCACCACCGCCGCTCATGAAACCGTCGGTCACTGTCGCCATCCCGCTTCACGGCTCGGCGCGCTGGGTTGACAATGTGGTCGCCAATGTCCGGGCGCTGCCGCCCATGGTCACGGAAATCCTGATTTCCGACCAGACGTGTCTGGACGACGCGGCCGGTCAGCTGCGGGTCCTGCTGGCGGACGACCCCCGGGTCGTCGTCTCGGCCGAAGCCCGCGGTGTGGGATTTGCCGGGCACTATCAGATGCTGCTGGAAAGGGGTGGCGGAGACCTCTTCATGTGGATGCCCCACGACGACATTTTCGCCCCCTCGTGGGTGCCGACGCTGGCCGGCGCGCTGGCCGCTCATCCGCGGGCGTGGCTCGCCTTCGGGCAGGTGCGGATGGTCGAGATCGACGGCGTCACCCCGCGGGCAAGCCGGCGTTTTCCCTTTGCTCCCGGAGAAATTTACCGTTGGCATGCCGTCCGCATGATGACGGGCGGGTGGTCGTGGGCTCCTTTCCGCGGACTGTTCCGTCGACGGGAGATTCTGGCGGCGCCGGTCCGCTTTGAAACGGAACACGCCCTCGTGGGAGTGGATAAAGAATGGATCTTTACCGTGGCATTGCGCGCGCCTCTGGTCTACGACGACCGGACCACCACCTGGAAGCGGGTCTATGCCGGCAGCACCGCAACCTCGACGCCGTGGACCAGCCGGCGGCGGGGCAACGAGAGGCAGGCTGCGATGGCCGTGCTCGCCAGACACGGTCCCTCCGGCGGTCTCGGTCTGTGCCTGCGCTGCTATGCCCGGTGTGCCGGACTTCCGCTCCGCGGCCGCGCCCTTGCGGCCTCCCTCCTGCCGGCCAGGCTGAAACGCATGATTCGCCGGACACCCCGCGGGGCGTCGGGGGCGGATCCCGGAAGCCGGTGTCACGGGCCGGACCGCTGAAAGCGAAGGCTGTTCCGGCCACGGATCCGGCCGCCAGAAGATTTGCCGACATCGGGTACCGGCCCTGCTCCCCGCAACGTCCGCAGCCGGTCAAAGGCCGGTACGGGCACCGACTGGCGGCAGCAAGGACAGAGGGTCCACATGCGGCGAGGGAGAAAATCCGCTCGAAAAAATACGATCCCCCCGTGGTCGGGGTCAAGGCAAAGCACCCGGTCTGTTCACACCGCTGACTCCGCCGGGCCGCCCCCGGGGGCGGCCGCCATCCGGATGAACCGACCCGCCGGAACGGCCGTTCCCGGGGAAGGATTCCGGTTCACCGCGTCTTGACCATGATCAGGCAGGACGCCTTGCGCACATGATCCACGGCGGACGTCTGGGGCCGCTCGGCGGGCCGGGTGACCAGCGCGGACGCCTCCGGCACGCCCTTGAGGAAATCGACCACCACCGACGACTTGATGGCATAGCTGACGCGCTCGGCCCCATTCAGGCGGCTGACCAGCACCCCCACCACCCAAGGCATTTCAGCTCCCCCACCGTCGGCGCGGCTGGTGTGAACCAGCGCTCCCCCGGAATTGCCCGGCTGCACCGGCATGGAAATCTGATAGGTATTCGGATCGTCGCGAAACCCCTTCAGGCTGCTGATAAATCCCTTCTCAAGTTTTGCTTCGACGCCCATGATATCGACCATCGGAAAACCCTGGGTGAACACTTCGATATCCTGACGGGCCTCGCCCGTGGAGAGGCGGAGCCATTCCGGTGACGACGTCTCCGCTTTGAGCAGGGCCAGGTCGCGCGGCTCGTCTTCCGCCACCACCCTGGCCTTGATCGTCTCCCCCGACTCCCGCCGCAAGACCACCGCCCGCGCCCCGCGGACGACATGATGATTGGTGACCATCAAACCGTCCGGGGAAACCCAGAATCCGGTGCCGGTACTGTCCGGCTGCACCTGCTGGAGCACCGCCGGCAAAGGCTCCTGCGGCCCGCCGCGTCCGGTCTCCCGCGTCAGCAGATACCAGGCAAAATCTTCCTCATTTTCCAGCGAACGCTGCTCCAGCCACGGCTTGAGGTTCGGATGCTTCCGCATTTCCGGCCACAGGCGTGACAAGGCAACCTGCTCCCCGCTTTTGAATCGCCAGCCGGTGCCGGCCACCACCGGACCGGGCACGTCCTCCACATTCCCCCGGACCACTCCACCGCGTGCCAACTCCTTCAACTCGTCGTTGATGGCCTCCATCGACGCCTGCACCACCTGTTTCTCCGCCTGCAAACGGGTCACCTCGCCGTCGATAACAGTGAGGTTTACATCCACCATTGCCTTCCCGGCCGCCTCATCGCCTTCAAAATACACCAGCGCGTAGAGCGAGGCCAATTTTTCCCGCTCTGACAGGAGCCGAAGGCGGTGCTGGGCCAGCGCCCTCAGGGACTCATCAATCGAGCCGTCCGAGGCGCGCCGGGCGTCCAGCAGTTCGCGGAGCTTTGTCTCGCGCGCGACTCTGGCCGCCCGGGAGTCCGCATCCCGCATGGCGCCGATGACGCCCTCGACCGTCTGTCCCGATGCCTGACCCGAATCATTACCGGTCCCGTGTGGCTTCGATTGGAACTTCTTCATCACCGCACCGCCCACCAGGGCCAGAGCCACCGCGTACAACGCGACCCACCCCACCCGCCCCAAGGAGCCTTTTCCGGAATCCGCTGGGGAGCGGCGTCGCGAAGCCCGCTGGCCGGATTCCAGGTTCGCCACCGGCACCGCCGGAGCCACGGCGCCCATCACGAACGGACTCTGACAGAGCGGGCATTGGTACGTCCGCGGCTGCTCAGCGGCCGGAACTTCCACGGCGTTCCGGCAGGAAGGGCAGAGGGTCAGCATTTAAAAGTTCCTATGATAAATCAGCGTATCATTTTTTTCCGCCCGCCGTCAAGGACTGCCGGCGCAGGAGTCACCGAAGACAGGCTTTCGCTCATCATGCACCTCTGCCGATGCGCGCCGCGGCAGACAGGTTTCTGACAGGATTTCCTGACCCGGCTCGGGAGCCACTGCACCCCGGCCCGTGGCGGTTCTGGGTGCCGGGGCCATCGTCCGATGCGCTATTTTCAGGGTATTCCTGCCATGAGCTTCGCCCTGATGCCCGCTTCGCGCCCGCTGACCGGCCCGCCGCCCGCGGAGGCGGTCCTCGCCGTTCCCGGACTGGCCACCCCCGGCACGCGGACAGTCCCCTTGGGACCGACCGGCACCGGTCCGAGCCGCAAAGGAGCCAAAGACCTGATCATCGAGCGGTTTGAGCAGAAATTCATCCTGCACCCGCGCCTGATCGCCCCGGTCCGCAACTTCCTCCGACCGTTCTGTATTCCCGATCCCAACGGCCGCGGCGGGATTCCCGAGTACGTGGTGACCACGGCCCAGCTCGACACCCCGCTGATGAGTCTGGCCCTGCTCAAGGAGCAGAAGGCCTTTTCCCGGTTCAAGCTGCGCATCCGCACCTACGGTCTCGATGCCGACCCGCGCGCCCCGGTCTTCTTCGAGGTCAAGCGCAAGGTCGGCGCGGTCATCATCAAGAGCCGGGCGAAAATGCGGCGCGGTGATTTCCATGAAAAGTGCGTCGTCGAGCCGTCGACGGCACCGATGATGAAGTCGCCCAAGGACAATTCGAACTTTCTCGAGTTCGCCCGTGTCGCCAATGCCATCCACGCACGCCCGAAAATGCTCATCCGGTATATCCGCGAGAGTTATTTCGGGGCCAACGACGACTATGCCCGCATCACGTTCGACCGCCGCGTCTCGTACCGGCCGACCCGCGACTGGATGCTGCCGGGCGCGGAGCTGGCCGACTGGCGCCATTGGCGTCCGATGGACCAGCAGATCGGACTGCGGCGGAATTACGCCGGGTATATTTTCGAGCTCAAGTCGATGCGCGACACCCCGACGTGGATGCTTGAGTGCATCGAACGCTTCAACCTGACCAATACC
>JALRGF010000577.1 GCA_023253495.1 Verrucomicrobiales bacterium | reverse complement strand
CGATGAGGTCACCGGGGTGGGGTCGTCGGTGAATGATCCGAGGGCGACAGCGACAATGGCGCCACCACTCGAGAGGAGCAGGCCGGCCACCACGATCCCGGCGATGATCTGGCGTCGTCGGAGCGATCGCTCGGCGGCGGTGAGGGCGAGCGAGATGGTCTCAAGGTCGCGCATTTCCCCGACCAGCACGATGTCGGTGTCTTCCCGCAGCGAGGCGCGCAGGCCGTCGGCGAACGACGGCGTCTGCATGGGGACTTCGCGCTGGGTGATGATGCTGCGCTTGTTCTTGTGCACGAACTCGATCGGCTCCTCCACGGTCACAATGTGACGGGAGAAGTTGACATTGATGTAATCCACCAGAGCGGCGAGCGTGGTCGATTTTCCGGAGCCGGTGGGGCCGGTGACGAGGACCAGGCCGGAGCGCATTTTGCCGAATTCCTCGATAACCTTGGGCACGCCGAGCTGTTCGAGGGTGGCGATCTTCGTCGGGATGATCCGGAAGACGGCGGCGAGGCCGCCGGTCTGCTTGAGGAAGTTGCAGCGGAAGCGCGAATCGGCGTCCATCTCGTAGGCGAGGTCGAGGTCGCCGCGCTCGAGGTATTTGTCCCATTGCTGCTGGTTGCAGAGCGGGCGCAGGAGTTCCTCCATGGTCGGTCCGTCGAGGACGTCGTCGCTGATGCGTTTGATGGCGCCGTGGACGCGCATTTTCGGCGGCTGCCCCTGGCTGAGATGAAGGTCGGAGCCGCCGCTCTGGATGAGCGTCTGGAAAAGTTCGTCGATTTTGGGCATGGCGGGGATTCGGGGTGCGGGGACGCGGGGCCTGTCGGGGCGGGGAGCGTTATTTGTTGACGTCCTCGAAGTATTTGTTCATCAGGGTTTTGTCTTCGGCGCGCATTTTGCATTCCTCCTGGGAGACGAGCCCCTGCTCGAAGAGTTCGCGCAGCGAATCATCCATGAGCTTCATGCCGACGTTCTTGCCGGTCTGCATGATGCCCGGAAGCATGAACGTTTTGCCCTCGCGGATGCAGTTGGAGACCGCCGGGGTGTTGACGAGGATCTCGAGGGCGAGGGCACGGCCGTCGCCGTCCGCCTTGGGCACCAACTGCTGGCTGAGCACGCCGCGGAGCGACTCGCTCACCATGATGCGGATCTGGTCGCGCTGTTCGACCGGAAAGACGTCGAGCACGCGGTCGAGGGTGCGCGGGGCATTGCCGGTATGCAGGGTGCCGAGCACGAGGTGACCGGTTTCGGACGCGGTGATGGCGAGCGAGATGGTTTCAAGGTCGCGCATTTCCCCGACCATGATGACATCCGGGTCCTCCCGCAGCGCGGCGCGCAGGGCGGCCGCAAACGAATCGGTGTGGCTGTGCACCTCCCGCTGGTTCACGTGGCAGGCTTTCGACTGGAAAATGTACTCAATCGGGTCCTCCAGCGTGATGATGTGATCGTCGCGGCTTTCATTCACCTCGTTGATCAGAGCGGCCAGGGTGGTGGACTTGCCCGAACCGACCGAGCCGGTCACGAGGACCAGCCCGTTGTGGTAGGCGGTCAGGGTGCGGCAGACGTCAGGCAGGCCGATTTCATCCACGGTGCGGATCCGGGTGCTGATGATCCGGAAAGCCATGTCAAACCCGAGGCGCTGGCGGACCACCGAGGCGCGGAACCGGCCGAAGGACGTGGAATACGCGAAGTCCACGTCGCCGCGCTGGTCAAGGCGCTCGCGTTCCTTCGGCCCGAGAAAGCTGTAGGCCAGGCGTTCGCAGTCGGCGGCGGTCAGGGTTTCCGCATTCGGCCAGATCGGCTGAAGCTGGCCGAACCGGCGCCAGTGCGGCGTGCTGTCGGTCGGCAGGTGAATGTCCGAGCAGTCGTATTGCTGGCCAAGCTGCAAATACTGGTCGACGTGCTCCAGGGCGGGCACGCGATCTGAGGATGGGTCGGCTTCGTGCGACATGCGGAACGGGGGATGAGGCTGAGCAGGTGATGTGATGAAGCGCCGCTGAGCGGGAGGGGTCTTGGCGGGCGCGAGGCGCATCCTGTCTCCCGATTCCGGGGTTTGGCAAGCGACGAAAGCCGGGGATTTTCGGAGGGGGGATGAGGCGGGAAACCGCGGTGCCGCCGCCTCCGCCACCCGTGCCGCAGGCCGAAGCACTCCGGAACTCGCCCTGATGCCCGTCAAGCGGAACACGCCATGATGCCCGCCAAGAATCCGCTTGCACCCGCGCACCCCCCGGCCACCATTTTCCCTCGCCACCCACCGGGCGTCTCCCGCCTCGATAGCTCAATGGTAGAGCAGTTGACTCTTAATCAATTGGTTTCAGGTTCGAGTCCTGATCGGGGCACTTCAAAATCAATGATTTCTGGAACGGCGAAAACCGTCGATGCCGATAACCGAAGAGGGTAGTTTGCCGTGCGTGCAGACGCGAATCAGTGCGGAAAGAAGGGAGCTTCGGCGGGCAACGCTTGGCTACGGGATCGAAAGGGTCCCTGAGAGCGATGTGGCCGTTGTTCGGAGTGTTTCCTTGATCGCTGGCCGGTCAGAAAACCACACCATTTGCGTTTGCCCCGGGACGGTCTGGTGCCTTGATGGACCGGAAGATGAATGCCGTGGACTGGAAAACGAAGCTGTGTCGGTGTCTGGCGGTGGTGGCGGGATGGGGTGTCGCGGGGGGCGCGGTGGTGGCGGCGCCAGCACCGCGGCTGGAGCTGAGCCGGCGGGACTCGGGCTGGTTTCTGGAGTATATGCCGTCGCCGCGGGCGGGGGAGGTGACGCTGCATTATGCGTCGGAGCTGGCGGATTTGTGGTCCACGAAAGTGCGGGTGGTCGAAGTGCCGGCTGACTCCGGTCCTCTGGTGATTGAGGTGACGGATCTGGTCCGCGGGCCGCGGGGATTTTTCGGGGTGACGGAGAGCGGGGATCCGGTGCTGCCGGGCGGCTTTGTGCTGATTCCCGGGGGAACGTTTCAGATGGGGGACACTTTTGCGGAGGGGAATGACGATGAACGTCCGGTGCACCCGGTCAATGTCTCGGCGTTTTTCCTGCAGGCGCGGGAGACGACCAAAGCGGAATGGGACGAGGTGCACACGTGGGCGCTGGCCCATGGCTACACGTTTGACAACCCGGGGCTGGGCAAGGGAGCCGACCACCCGGTCCATTCGGTGAGCTGGTACGACGTGGTCAAATGGTGCAATGCGCGCAGCCAGAAGGAAGGGCTGGAGCCGTGCTACTATACCGATGCCGCACGGACCCAGGTGTACAAAACCGGGCAGGTGGACGTGACCAATGCCCAGGTCCTCTGGACGGCCAACGGGTACCGGCTGCCCACCGAAGCGGAGTGGGAAAAGGCGGCCCGGGGCGGGCTCAGCGGCCAGCGCTTTCCCTGGGGGGACACGATCACGCACTCGCTGGCGAATTATGTAAGCCGCTCCCATTACGCCTACGACCTGAGCCCCACCCATGGATATCACCCTCTGTACCACTCAGGCAGCCAACCCTACACCTCCCCGGTGGGGAGTTTTGCCTCCAATGGTTATGGGCTCTACGACATGACAGGCAATGTGTGGGAGTGGTGCTGGGACTGGTTTGGCGGCGCGTACTACAGCTCCGGAGCGAGTAACGATCCCCGCGGGCCGTCCTCGGGCTCGTATCGCGTCAACCGCGGCGGCTCATGGTCTGACCCGGTCATCGTCGGCCGCGTGACCTACCGCTACTGGTCTGTCCGGTCGGCCGGTTTCAACGTCAACGGGTTCCGCCCGGCCCGGGGACGATAGCCTCCGGCAGGGAAATGAAGAAGCCCCGTCTGGAGAAGAACCGGAGCGGAGCCGGGCGACCAGAGCGTGAGGGAGGGCCAGGGAGGGCCAGGGAGGGTGAGGGAGCGTGGGGGGAGGCCGAAGGCAGGTCTGTTCTGGCGTGCCTCCGGGATGAGGGCGCGTATGCTGATCGTGCTTGTTGTCGGGGCGGTGGCGGCTTAAAATCAAGACGCCTCAAAACCGAGGAGGCTTTATGGACGACACTCATGGATTGCTCCGCCGCATGGAATCGATGGAGCGAGTGCTGGCTGCAGCGCTGGAGCGGATTGACCGGCTGGAGGCGGAGTTGAAGCGCGAGGACCGGAAGATTGCGCTGTTGGAGAAGGAGGTGGCGCATGATCACCGGACGATTGACCGCCTGGAGCACGGGATGCCGGTGGGGTTGTGAGCCCGGGTGGGGGCGGCGGTTATTTTTTGACGGTCTGGCCGAAGAAAGAGGCTTTGCGGACGGTGGCCGGGTTCCGGCGGGCGGGGCGGGGGCGTTCGGGTTCGGTGGTTTCATCCGGTCTGCCGCGGGACGCGACGGCCGGGGCGGGGGAGGTGCTGGGGATGGGGGAGGTGGTGGCGAGCGTCTGCATGGGAGAGTAGGCCATGGGGGTCGAGCGGCCGTCGGACTGGGTGATGAATCCCGGTTCACTGAGGCGCGGGGTCTGGCGCTGGCCGCCGACGGGGCCGGGGTTGGTGCCTTCGCGGGGGCTGATGATGGGGCCTTCGGGGAAAAAGGCGCCGTCGACGACGAGCTTGTGGGTGATGATGACGGAGGCGTTGTCGGGGTGTTTTTCGTGGGTGCTGGACAGGGCGGAGAGCAGCACCCGGTTGTTGGAGCCGCCGGTTTCGAGGCGCCCGCCATTGCGCAGAAACCCTTCGCTGATGAGGTCGATGCGGCGGGCCGCGAGGTGACCGCGGGTGGTGAGGTCGGCGCTGCTGCCGGCGTGGTGCGGACCGGGCGGCACGCCGGTCACCCCGACGGCTCCCGAAGCGGTGACGGTGGCGGAGTCGGCGGCGAACAGTTGGATCTGGCTGCCCGGGGCGCGCAGGGCGGCGGTTTCCGTGACGTTCAGGCGGGACCCGAGTACGGTGAGCGGGCCGCCGGTGGTGGTGAGGGAGCCGTCGATTTCAACCGGGCCGGCAGCGGCCGGCGAGAAAGCGGTCGGCTGGCCGCTGAGCAGGGCGGATTCGTCGGCGGCCGCCAGCGTGCTCAGGAAAATGCGCGGGGCCCGCACGGAGCCGGGCGCCAGCAGGCTCAGGCCGCCGGGGCTGAGCAGGTAGAACGGACCGTCGGCGGTCACGCGTCCGGCGAGGCGCGCCGGCTGGCCGCTGCGGACGACGTG
The DNA here is from genome assembly GCA_023253495.1 of Verrucomicrobiales bacterium. Lineage (GTDB taxonomy): Bacteria > Verrucomicrobiota > Verrucomicrobiia > Verrucomicrobiales > V1-33 > CAJBME01. The sequence goes on along the minus strand of JALRGF010000577.1, from coordinate 1,765 downwards.
CAACGACGCAAGAGAGCCGGTTTCCGACCGGACGCGGAGCGACTCACCGGCGGCGAGGTCGAGGCTGTCCCAGTCGATGCGGCTGGGGGTGCGCAGGCGGACGAGGGCGCTGCCGTCGGTGGTTCCGGGCTCGAGGGAGGCGTCGCCCAGCGTGACCCGTCCGGACCGGTGCAGGGAGGGTGCGGGATTCTGGGCCGAGGCCGTGCCGGCGGTGGCCACGGCCACGGCGGCCGCCACGGTGGTGATGGTGGTGGCGGGACGAGGGGTCCGGCGGATTCCGGGATCCGGGGGCATGGGTGGCGGGGACGGAGATGTGGGTGAGGACGGGGCGGTTCTTCTCTGATAATGCCTTGTCGGCGGCCAATCACCAGTCACCACTGATGGAAAAAAGGACACTCACTCATACGCAGAATGATCAAAGACACTGATCAAAGACACCCACTTTTCCGGGGTACCCGGCTCCGCCATCCATCGCCCGCCGGTTCCGCCGCGCGTTGGTACAGCGGCGGGAAGCCCCCGATTCCGGGAACAGGGATGGGCAACTTTTTTGTCCCCATGGAACCAAGGCGGTGGTAAGGGTGGCGGTTTTTGACTCATTGATGACGTCGATGGATACCGATGACACGCCGGCGGGCTGGCTGGAGGTGCTGTGGCCGGCGGTGTGCGCGCGGGTGCGGCGGCCGGTGGCCGGGGTGTTGCTGGACCGGGCGGTGACGGCGCGGGTGGCGGCGCGGGTGATGGGGGAATTTCTGGAGGCGCATGCCGAGCCGCCGTGGAGCGTGGAGGCGGCGCACGAGTGGTTGGCCGGGCGGGCGGCGCCGGCGGCCCTGGCCTGGGTGGCGGCCGAGCGCCGGCGGGCTGCTGACCCCCAGCTCTATCGGGATGCCGCGGCGCTGGCGTGGGAGCGGAATCCGGATTTCGACTCCTTGCGGGCGCGCGGGCCGGACGGGGCGTTGACCTCGCGCGACTGGGCGCTGGCCGAGCCGGTCCTGCGTCGTCGGGCGGTGCCGGTACTGGCGCGGCTCGGGGTGAAGGACGAAGATGCGGAAGACGTGATCATGGAGGCGCTGGGTGAGTTGACCCAGGCGCGCTCCGACGGTGGCGGGCCGCTTGAGAAAATGCAGGTCTTTGAGGAGCTGCCGCGATTCTTCGCCATCATGGCTGAGCGACGCGCGATTTCGTGGCGGCGGAAACAGACGGCGCGCAAGCGGCAGGCGAGCGACCCCGCCCGTGCCGAACCGATCGACGCCCCGGACAGCGCGGCCCGGCGCACCCTGGCTGACCCGCGGGCTGGCCGGCCGGCGGACTCCCCTGCGCCTTGGGAGAGCGCGACCTTCGAGGCGATCCGGCGTGCCTGCGGCCCGGCGCTGACCGATTTCCAATGGCACCTGTTGACGGCGCTTTTTGTCGAAGGCACGCACACGCGCCTCGATCTGGCCAACGACCCATGGGTGCTTGAACAAGCCGGCCTCGACCCGGCGGCCTCCGAGTCGAAGCGCCGCCGCCGTCTCAATCTGTATCTGGAAGACGCGCTCGGGCGGCTGGGCCGGGCGCTGGAGGACGCTGATCTTTAACCCGCGAGCCGATGAGCCATCCACCTGCGATCATCCGAAAGAATTGCCATTCTGGCCGAGCGCCCGCGATCGAGGTATACTCCCGTTGACGCATGACACCGGTTTCTCCAGATCCCACCCGCCCACCCGCGCCGCCGACTCCCGAAGCCTGGGCGCTGCGGGCCGAGTGGCGACAGGAACCACCCAGCCTG
>JALRGF010000561.1 GCA_023253495.1 Verrucomicrobiales bacterium | reverse complement strand
TATCACTATCGCGATTTCGTCATCAAGGCGCTCAATGAGGACATGCCCTACGACCAGTTCATCCGCTGGCAGATCGCCGGCGACGAACTCGCGCCGGACAACCCGCTTGCCCTCATGGCCACCGGATTTCTCGGCGCCGGCGTCTTCCCCACCCAGATCACCGCCAATGAAGTGGAACGCACCCGCTACGACGCCATGGACGACATGCTCGCGACCACCGGCACCGCCATGCTCGGACTGACCATCGGATGCGCCCGCTGCCACGACCACAAAGCCGATCCGATTCCCGCCCTCGACTACTACCGCCTGCTCTCAACGTTCACTTCCACTGTCCGCAGCGACATCGATCTCGACCTCGATCCCGGGGAATCCCGCCGCGCCCGCGAAGCCCATGCCCTCGCCCACGCCCCGCTCGTCCGGGAACGGGAACTCTACGAACAGACCGAACTGCCCCGTCTCTTCGACCAATGGCTGGCCGACGGCGCTCCGCAGGCGCCCGCAGCCACCTGGGAAATCCTCTCCCATGGCGAAATCACCTCGCAAGCCGGCGCCACCCTCAGCCGGCAGGACGACGGATCGTTCCTCGCCAGCGGCACCAATGCCGCCACCGACGTCTACACGTTCACCGCCGTCACCAGCACCGCCAGCCTGCGCGCCCTGCGCCTCGAGGCCCTCGCCGACCCCAGCCTGCCCGGTGGCGGCCCCGGCCGCGCCGACAATGCCAATATCGGCCTGAGCCGCATCCGGCTCCGGGTTTCCCCCGCCCACGGCGGCCCGGCCCGCGACATCCAGCTGCTCCGCCCCCGCGCCACGTTCCAGCAGAACGAAGGCAACCTCTCCATCGCCTCGGCCCTCGACGACGACCCGCACAGCGGCTGGGCCGTCGACCCGCAGTTCGGCCGCCACCACGCCGCCGTGTTCGACTTTGCCGAACCGGTCTCGCACGACGGCGGCACCCGGCTCGAAGTGACCCTGGAATTCGCTCTCAATACCCGCCACACCATCGGTCGCCCGCGTCTCGCCGTCACCGCCGCGGCTGATCCCGGCATCGAGGCCCCGGACCTGCCGGCCGACGCGGCCGACGCTCTCGCCGCCGTCCGCCACCCATCCCCCGCCTCCCCCGCCCTCACCGGCGACCAACGCGCCGCCCTCATGGCCTGGTGGCGGACCACCGATCCCGGATGGAGAACCCTCCAGAACCGGGTCGCCGACCACGAAAAACAGGCGCCCCAGCCCCGGCTCACCAAAGTCATGGTCTGCGCCGAAGGCTACCCGCCGGTGCGCATGCACACTCAGGGCGCCGACTTCTTCGCGGAAACCCATGTGCTCGCACGCGGCAGCACCGACCTGAAACAGGGCGTGGCCACCCAGGGATTCCTGCAGGTCCTGATGCCCGGACCTGGTGAAGAAACCCGCTGGCAGTCGCCCCCTCCCTCCGGCGCCCGGTTCTCCGGCCGCCGCACGGCCCTCGCCCGCTGGATGACCGATGCCGAACACGGTGCCGGCGCCCTCCTCGCCCGCGTCATCGTCAACCGCCTCTGGCAACACCACTTCGGCCGCGGCCTGGTCACCACCCCGAATGACTTCGGCAAGCAGGGCGCTCCACCGACCCACCCGGAACTGCTCGAATGGCTTGCCTCGGAACTGATCCGCCACGGCTGGCGTCTCAAACCGATCCACGAACTCATCATGACCAGCGAGGCCTACCAGCGCGATGCCGGCACCCGCGAGGACGCCGCCCGCCTCGATCCGGACAACTCCCTGCTCGCCCGCCGATCCCCGCAGCGGCTGGAAGCCGAAGCCGTGCGTGACTCGCTGCTCTTCGTCTCCGGCGCGCTCGACCCCGCCCTGTTCGGTCCCGGCACCCTGGATCCGGCCAGCACCCGGCGCAGCCTCTACTTCACCGTCAAACGCAGCCAGATGATCCCGGTGCTCCAGGCATTCGACGCCCCGGAACCGCTGGTCAGCCAGGGACAACGGCAGTCCACCACCGTCGCCCCGCAGGCGCTCTTCCTCATGAACAGCCCGCAGGTCCGCGAATGGGCCACCCGCTTCGCCGCACGCTTCGCCCCCCACGCGGATACCCCGGCCGCTACCGCCGTCACCACCGCCTACGCGCTCGCCCTCAACCGCGCCCCCTCCCCCACCGAACTCGAGGACGCCGCCTCCTTCATCGTCCGGCAAACCGACCGCCACCGCTCCCACCATTTCTCCGACCCACGCGCCGCCGCCCTCGCCGATTTCGCCCAGGTCATCCTCAGCCTCAACGAATTCATTTATGTGGACTGATCCATCACCGCTCAACCGCCGCCAATGGCTGCAACGCGCCGGCCAGGGCGCCGGAATGCTCGGCCTCGCCAGCCTGCTCCACGACTCCGGCCTGCTCGTGCCATCGGCCACCGCCGCCGCCAACCCGCTCGACGCCCGCCCCTCCCCGTTCCGCGGTCGCGCCAAGTCCGTCATCTGGCTCTTCATGAACGGCGGGCCGAGCCAGGTCGATACCTGGGACTACAAGCCGGAACTCATCCGCAGCCACGGCAAGGAGCTCGCCGGATTCGACAACAAAACCGGCTTCTTCGCCGATTCCGTCGGGCCGCTCATGAAATCTCCCTTCGCCTGGGCCCGGCACGGCCAGAGCGGCACCTGGGTCAGCGACCTGTTTCCCCACCTCTCCCGGCACGTCGACAAAATGGCCTTCCTCCACGGCTGCCACACCGAGTCCAACAACCACAGCCCCGCCCTCTTCATGATCAACACGGGGTCGACCCGCATGGGGCTGCCCTGCGTCGGCGCCTGGGCCACCTACGGCCTCGGCAGCGAAAGCCGCAACCTGCCCGCCTTCGTCGTCATGAGCGATCCCCTCGACCGCGGCCTGCCCAAAGGCCACGCCAGCAACTGGGGCGCCGGATTCCTCCCCAGCGTGCACCAGGGGACATGGCTGCGCCCGAAAGGCGAACCGATCGACAACCTCCGACCGCCCGCCAGCCTGGGCCACGACACCCAGCGGGCCCAGCTCGACCTGCTCGCCCGCCTCAACCACCACCACCTCGCCCACGCCCCCGCCCACTCCGAGCTGAACGCCCGCATCGAAAGCTTCGAACTCGCCTACCGCATGCAGTCGACCGCCCCCGATGCCTTCGACGTCGAACGCGAACCGGACCACGTAAAACAACTTTACGGCCTCGACCAGCCGCACTGCCGCCACTTCGCCGCCCAGTGCCTCATGGCCCGACGCATGGTCGAGCGCGGCGTGCGCTTCGTGCAGATCTACTCCGGCGGCATGGAAAACCAGCGCAGCTGGGACGGCCACGAGGACATCGTCGGCAATCACCGCGGCTTCGCCAGCGAAACCGACCAGCCGATCGCCGGCCTGCTCGCCGACCTCGCCCAGCGCGGCCTGCTCGACGAAACCCTCGTCATCTGGGGCGGCGAATTCGGTCGCCTGCCGGTCTCGCAGAAAG